>CAYUJK010000061.1:4875-13238 GCA_964444895.1 uncultured Roseivirgaceae bacterium | reverse complement strand
TAATTAATTTGAATTTTTGATGAAAAAGATTGTAGGGTATAGTTTGTTTTTTGTTTTTATTGTGATTTTTACCAAAATCCTTGACAATACAGGGAGAAACCCAACTCCTTTTATTAAGGATATTCAATCGGGCTATCGAGGAGTAATAGTTGAAAAATACTTCCTCAAGACTATTCATTTGAAAATTCTTACGGATAGCGATGAAATTATTGATATAGCAATGCTTTCAACTGAATTGGAGAAGGAATCTAATGTTGGAGATTCTTTGATTAAAATACCTAATAAAAATTGTTGCATATTAAAGAATGAATCTAAATCGATAGTGCTACAATATATCTTTGTGCCTGAAAAAATTCTTGAAGATAAGAAGTGGCCGGAGGATATATCTCCGGAATGTTTGCTGTAGCCTTATAGTCCTCGTTTGCAACGAGGACTTGCGAGAACTGCGATTATATCGCAATTGAATCTTATCATAACAACCGGATACTACATCTCATTCCTTATAGGCAAATATACGATCCTAAGGAAGCTAAAAAAGCCGTTATCGCCCTCCGTTTGACACGAGCGCGAGTGAAAGATACAAACCGTGAAAGGGTTAAAAAAGCAACAAACCTCACGGGAGTACTTGAAAGTGCGGGACAAAGCAGGTACTTTAGCGGGCATCGTTTGGAGGCACGCGCCAATTTCTGTGTCGATACTCATTTTAAATAGAGATTTATGAAAGCCAGTAAACTGATAGGGGCTATAGTTCTGCTGTTTTTGCAGGGAAAGGTAGCCGGGCAGGAACTTAGTTCCACATCTATCCCATTGAATTACGCACAGCAAGACGCCTTTCATTCCAAGGTTTTAGGGAAAGAGCGTAAATTCAACATTTATCTTCCCGAGAGCTTTCATGAAGCTTCCGCTGAACACACCTACCCGGTTTTGATTTTACTTGAGGATGAATTTTTCCACATGGTCTCTGGCGTAGTGAGGCACCTGAGCTCCGTAGAAAGGATGCCTGAAACCATCGTCGTGAGCATTTTGGAGATGTCCTATATGCCCACCGTGTACACCAATGGCAGCACTTTTTGGCCTATGAAGCAATTGTCAGACGAAGACCCGGATCCCTTTACAAAGCATTTGAAAGAAGAACTTTTTCCCTACCTGAAAGCGAACTATCGTGCGAACGATTTCAGGATGATCATGGGCTTGTCGCCAACGTCTGTTTATACCTTTCATACTTTTGTGAAAGAGCCAGGCTTATTTAATGCGCACATAGCTATTGCAGCCGGCGATATGTTAGGTATGGGGTACGAAGAGGGAGAGCGGTTTATCGATTTGCTGTCAAATGAAGTGCAAAATACTCCCGACAAAAAGCGATACCTGTATGTCACTTCCCCGGATTCGGATGCAGGCAGCCATTCACCGGAAATAAAGGAAAACATTGAAGAACTCAATAGAATCTTTGGCAACTACCGATCAGAAAATTTTGCCTTTGTTTCCAGGGTATTCCCTAGTGAAGGTCACTACGACGTGGCACTGCCGGCATTGCTCGAAGCGCTGGATTTGATATTTCCAAAAGACGATTGGTCTGCCCGGTATCGTGACATGGTGAGCGCACCTGGCAATGCGTTGGAGAATATCGACGCTTACTACCAGGAACTCTCCGCCAAATATGGCTTCGCGGTTCTACCAAGGGCAGAGCGGTGGAATAGCGTGAACAGACTTAGCTGGATCGGCCCGTATCTGCTACGGCAAGGCAGAACCGCTGAGGGGATAGAAATTTTGGAGCGCCGGGCGGCTTATCGTCCCAAATCGACCTCAGCCCTGGAAGAGCTCGCCAAAGCATACCAGGCAGCGAGCGAGTTGGAAAAAGCCTTGGCAACTATCACCAGGGCATACAACCTTTCAAAAGAACTGGGGGCGCAAAACTCGCAGCATTACCTGGTTCAGTTGGAAGCCTTGAAAAAAGAAATCAACGGAAAAGAATAGGACAAAAGGTTTGCCTCCGGGAAAAATCCATCGTAATATTGCAATCAATTATGGGAACAACGAAGGAAATAGCCTACGACTTTGAAAAGATCGAATTGGCCCGTCTAATCAAGGCCATAGCGCATCCGGCCCGGATAGCGATATTGGAGCATCTTCTCGCCATTGACCAGTGCGTATGCGGCGATATCGTTGACGAGCTGAACCTGGCTCAAGCTACGGTGTCGCAACATTTGAAAGAGATGAAAGAGGCAGGGATCATCCAGGGCGCCATAGAAGGGAGAAATGTGTGCTATTGCATCAATACCAAAAAATATAACGAACTCAGGGAAAAGCTGGCCTTATTGCTGAAGCCCTATGAAAGAGGGCCGGCTTGCTGTTGACCTTTTTTTATCGAATCATATCGTAATATTACTATAATTATAAATGAGGATGGCTCAACTTTTATCATCGCTGCAAGAATACGCCGAAGGCGTAGTGCGAAACATGGAAACCATTGAGGATGCGCGAAAACCCGTGTTGAATGACATGATTTCGTTTATATCCAATAATCTCCAAAAGAGCAAAGAGGTGAAGCTCAATTTTATATGCACGCACAATTCTCGCCGCAGCCAGCTTTCGCAAGTATGGGCGCAAACGGCGGCATACTATTTCGGTGTGGATGATGTAATAACCTATTCCGGTGGTGTGGAGGTAACGGCCTTCAATGAGCGCGCTGTGAATGCCCTGGAGAAAGCAGGATTTGTTGTTATCAAAAAGGAGAACAAAGACAATCCTGTCTATTTCATTAACTACAGCGATGATGCAGATCCTTTGGCCACATTTTCTAAACTCTATGACGATGCCATCAATGCCCAGGCAGATTTTGCCGCGGTGATGACTTGCTCAGATGCCGACGAAAATTGTCCCTTCATCCCCGGTGCTGCGGTAAGAATCCCTCTTCGGTACGAAGATCCCAAAGCGTTCGACGGCACAGAGCTGGAGGCATCCAAATACCTGGAAAGAAGCCTGCAAATAGCCACCGAAATGTTTTTCATTTTTTCGAAAGTGTCACAGCAAATCAAAAAGTAAGTAGTGCGATGAAGAAATCGCCATGTAAAAATATTGCCACCCAGTGGGATGATTAAGTGGCGATTCCCCCGATACGCATCGGGGCGGGCTATCTGTACCATTGAAAATAAACCATTATAAACAGATGAAACATATTGGATTTTTCGAAAAATACCTTACCCTTTGGGTAGTGCTCTGTATCGGGGGTGGCATAGCAGTGGGGGCGCTTTTCAAGTCACATATTCATGTGCTTGCAGATTGGAACCTGTATTCTGTCAACCTTCCCGTAGCCATCCTTGTATGGCTAATGATCTTTCCCATGATGGTGCAAATAGACTTTTCATCGCTCAGGAACGTCGGCAAAAATAAAAAGGGCCTGTACCTTACCGTCGTCGTCAACTGGCTGATCAAGCCTTTCACCATGGCGTTCTTCGCATGGATTTTCTTTGAAAATGTTTATAAAGCCTGGATTTCGCCTGAGCTCGCTGAGCAGTATATCGCGGGCGCTATTTTGCTGGGAGCAGCGCCGTGCACGGCCATGGTTTTCGTGTGGTCGTACCTCACGGATGGCGACGCCAACTACACCCTGGTGCAGGTATCGGTAAATGACCTGATCATCCTCATAGCTTTCATCCCCCTTGTCAAGTTCTTGCTGGGCATCACATCCATTGAGATTCCCTACAATGTGCTGGCGGCGTCGGTGGTGGTTTTTGTAGTAATTCCGCTTGCGGCGGGCTATGTGGTAAACCAATACTTGCTAAAAACGCGGGGAGAGCAATGGTTCAAAACGAAATTTCTGCCACGCCTCAAGCCGGTTTCCATTTCTGCCCTGCTGCTCACGCTGGTATTGATTTTTGCTTTTCAGGGGGAGGTTATCCTGGCACAGCCGTTTAACATTTTGCTGATTGCTGTTCCGCTTGCTATCCAAACGTACGTCATTTTTTTCGTGACCTGGTTTGCGGGTAAATATTTGAAATTGAGCCATCCCATTTGTGCTCCGGCGTCGATGATCGGCGCCAGTAATTTCTTTGAGCTTGCTGTGGCGGTGGCCATCGCTTTGTTCGGGTTGAATTCCGGAGCGGTGTTGGTTACTGTGGTGGGTGTGCTCATCGAAGTGCCCGTGATGCTTTCGCTGGTAAGCCTCGCCAATCGCTGGCGCTACTGATGGTTTCTTACCGCAGCAGGTACATTTTACCCACGCCGTTTTTAAAGGCCCTGTCCGCCGATGTAGCCCGCATTTTCACGGGGCTGCCGTCTTTGATCACCTTCACGCGGTAGAGGTACACGCCGTTGGCCAGTTGATCGCCAAACTCATCCTTGCCATTCCAGGCAAACTGGCTTTGGTTGTTGCCAATACGCAGTGGCCCCAGCTCGTCCATGGTGATTTCCCGAACCACCGTTCCCGCTACCGTCATGATCTGTATGATGATGTTGTCGGGCAGTTCGCTGCCCGTGAGGGTGAACACAAACCGGGTGCTGGTAGAAAAAGGATTTGGGTAGGGGAAAAAGTTGGTGATCGTGGATTCGTTAATTACCTCAAAGTTTACCCTGTAGGGTTCGCGCCCCGCAGCATTTCCCGTTTCGTCGGTTGCCTGAACCGACAAGGTGTACATACCATCTTCCAGGTTTTCGGGGTGATATTCAACCAGGAAATCTGAATTTTCCGTAGCCGGCGTCCAGACAACGGATGGGTTTGAGAAATACACCCGCTCCAGGTCGCACCCCTCGCAGGGCCTTTTCAAAAACAATTGCATGCCCAGGGTATCTTTCTTCAGCAGCACGGTATTCTCGTCTTTTACCCTGATCAATATTTGTGGCGATGGTGACACGATATCGCCGTCCATGATAAAGTGGCCATCAAAGGTTACTTCAAGAATGGGATTGGTATCGTCCGGCTTTATGTCGATAAAGTCTTCAATAAAAATGAGGTTGTTGTTGTAGGTGATCTCCGGCTGCAGGTTTGGATTGGCAAATACGCGGAGGTCATTGACGCCTACTTTTCCCAGCGTACGGATGTCGAGTGCAAAATCCGCTTTCTCCCATTTTTTTAAAGGCGTGATTTTAAGAGAGTCCGCGAATGACGCAGAAGAATGCTGGGTGATGAGCGTGTGAATGACGAGTATGGAGTCCTGGAAATTTTTGTTCGAGATATTTTCGAAGCCAAACGATGCTGTGGTGTTTGCCCCTTCTTGCAAGGTGCTTATCTGCTGTGGGTCGCCGTTGTACGTGATGACGCCATCGGGTACACCGGCGTAGGTAACCATCCAGCTTTCCAGTTGAGCGGGAGTAAGGCTGGTTTCGTCTTGCGAGTTGAGTCTCAATTTCAGTCGGGGGTACTGCGCAGCGCTGATACCCGAGAGATCAAAAGGACTGCCTGAAACGAAATTTTCTAATACCTGCTCATTATTTTGAAGATCAATGCCCAATACCTGGAGGTTGTTTTGATCGGTGCTGGTGGTTTCTACAGATTGTATATCGAAGTGCAAGGATGTCCATGACTGTGCCGGTCCTATGGTTGGCGAAGTAATACTTCCATCGGAAATAGTGCCGGTAATGGTTTCTTCAAAAGTAATTTCCTGTTCTGTTACCGGAGTGGCCGAAGAGCCATCTCCTGAGATAAAGTAGGCCGATCCCGGAGGGTCGCCTTTTTTTCCCAGTGCAATGAATGGCTCGCCGTCTGTGAGGTTGTCAAAGTCAGCCACATCAATGCCAATGGATGATAACGCGGTAACGGTAGTAGCCGGAATGGCCGAATAGTCTACATTGCCGATTGAAAAGATCAGTACAAATTCGCCCTCTTCTATGTTATCGATGTATTGCTTTACAAATTCGTTCGGCAGCAGTATTTCGGAGTTGATAAAGTTGTTGATCACCTTGGGAATACGACCGCAGTACCTCCGCGATTGGTTGTTGGTATTGGGAACGTTCCATCCCCGGTAGGGAGCTGTAGTTGTTTTCCGGAAAGCCACCAGGTTAAGGGAATTGTCGGTACACAGCTGACCGGGAAAGATAAACGGATTGTCATTCACCCGGAGTTCAACATTGCCAAAATTGTCGGTGGGGTTGTCCTTGCCAAAAGTTTTTACTTCAATCTGAGTTGTAAATTCCTGGTACTCCCATTGGCGTTGTGGCTGGTTGCCCGTAATGAATTCATTTTTTGTGGCTGCAAATTGCGGAAAATGCCCCATGCGCCAGCCTTCATTTCCGTCTTCTATAAAGGTAAACGATGACACGCTCCATTCGTCTAATTCACCTTCGCGCGGCGAGGCAAACTTTGTTCGCCAATAGAATACGGTAGAATCTGCCGCGTTAAAGTTAGATTTCAGGTTCACCGGCCACTTGGCTACTACCTTTCCATTGGCATTTCCCGATTGTTTCACCGGGCTGGAAAATGTGGCCGACGTATCCATTTCGAACAAGTATGCCCTTTCACCCATCAGCAAGTCAAGCGACTGCGTGATTAAGGTTAGGCCGGCGGTGTCTACAATGGCATAGGCGTCGGGATACCGGTTTATCGTGCCACCGAGGGGTACGAAATATTCAAAGGTAGCCGTATTGTTGAGTTCGTTCAGTTCGTCGAAGGCATTGGCGGGGTCCAGCGTAATGGTAAATTTGTTGATGCCATAAGACTCCAGGCCTGCTGAGGCTATGGGATAGTAGAGTGTATCTTTATATAAAACCGCGTCAAAAGCCAAGGTATCCAACTGCAACACATCGCCATTTTCAAGTTCTCGCGTTACTGTTACGCGCAAACTGTCTGTGAGCGCCATTCCATAGTTTTTAACAACGACACCCAGGTTAAATACTTCGGTGAACACGTTAATGGGCTGATTATCTAGCGGCGAGGCGAATACGTCGCCGTTGAGCACCTCATAGTCCGGTGCGGTAGCGCCAAAGAGCTTTACTGCCGGATCGCCCTGGAGAGCCATCTGCTGCGCCTGGGCTATGTTGAGACCCGTGTGCGTAAACCGTTGCAGGTACCGCCGGGATACCTCCGTCTGAATGTCGCCTATGCCGCGCTGAATAAACAGGCTGTCCCCATAGCCGACTTCGTAAAAGATATCGGTGTAGCGCTTCAGCGTGGTAGAATTTCCCACACTGGTATGCGCCATAAAAGCTATGGCGCCCTTGTCGGGCGTCACGATCCAGTCGATCCCAAATCCGAAGCCGGGGAAAAAGACGTCGCCCGCATTGCACCCGTTTACGAGGATAGCCGGATACCGGGCCTTGTTGTTATACCCAAGGGCGCCATTGGAGGCAAACCCTATTTCAATGTCTGTAGCCGACGACGAAGAGTGCCCGAAAAATGTGATCAATGATTTGCCGGCGTTTATTTCCTCGGCGATGTTAATGAGCTCCGTATCGTTATTGGTTTTTTTGCTCAAGGTAGTAACAGCCCCGCCCAGGTAGATGTTTTCGGCCACCTGCTTAAAGCCTTCCACAAAATTTCTAAAAAGCTGTTGTTGTGAAGAGCTTGCACCACCACTGAGGTGTACCAGGTCTTTGCGCCATAGCTCGCTGTAGTCCAGCGCTTCCATTTCTTTCACTTTGTTCAGGTAAATGGCCACTTCTGCGGGGGTGGTGGCTGCTATTCGCCCTGTGGGTATGCGCGGATGCCGCTGTCCGGCGCCTACATCGGCGCTGAAGATGACGTCGTTGCCCGGATACCCACCCGTAGGTACCAGGTCCGGGTAGGTCTGTGTGGCAAAATCGTTTCTATGTGAATTGTAGTTTGGAGTAAGGCCTTTCCCAATCAAAAGCAGGTATTTGGGATTCCCATTGTTGGTAAGGAAACGGGCAAAATTATAGAGCGCCACCGAAGTGACTTCGCCATAGCTAAACTGATTGTACAGCTGCGTGATGTCCATAGTGAGTGTATCATACGCGCCTCCGGCAGTGGATGCCCGGTATTCTGAATAAGCGCTCACCACATCTGTATATTCATTGGCGGGCGCGCGCAGCATCGGGTGCGTTACGATAATATAGTCGTGCAGTGACGCATTGATATTTCGGAAGCGCGAGCGCTCAACAGGTGGGTTGAGAATTGGCGAAGTGGTGAAATATAATTTTCGGCTTGAAGCAGTAGACGGAACAACGGCATTGATGTCTCCGCCCACTACATTGTACTCTATTTCTACCACATCAGTCCTCTGGGTAACATCGTAAATGCGGGTGCTGGCAGGTACATTTTGCACTTCTATGTAGGACTTGTTGCCCGTGTTTTCCCGAAGGGTATAGCTTTTTTCGGGCAAGCTGTTGTGATTAAGCGCCTCCGGGTATACGAGCTTAACATACGAAACCGAAGCAAAATCGGGGGGTGTACCTACGCCTATGACAGATAC
>CAYUJK010000061.1:0-4775 GCA_964444895.1 uncultured Roseivirgaceae bacterium | reverse complement strand
CGGATGCCGTAAAATTCGATGTAGTCCGTGGGGTCAAAGCGGGCGTCTAATTGCCCCTCTATGTGAATGGCAATTTCCTGGCCCCTGTGGTACATTTTCATCCTCCGAGGGTCAACTACATCCACTGGAAGCCCGGCATTTTGCAGGTTTTGATAGCTTACGCGGTAAATGCCGGTTTGGGCCGTTTTTATTTTGAAATACGTTTGTGAGAAGTTGATCCACTCATGTCCTGTAGGCTGTGCATTGGTAAAACCAGCAGCACACAGAAGGCAAGCCACAGATACCCACTTCCCTATTTCCCTGAAACAAAAACTGTTTTTCTCTCCCATTTTACTTATTCCCATTGGAACCACTCCTGTCCCGCGAATAATCAGGGACATTTATCATAAAATTACATCATTCCTGGCAAAAATGTTAACTCAGGCTATCAGTTGCGTAAGGCTCATTAAATAGTGATTTGATTTTACGGGTTCTCAACGCATTGAACGTAACGTTAATCCACCTGCGAATACCAAGGTAACAATATAATAAAAGCGCCTCAAAAGGCGCTTTTGTATTGCTCAATTTGCATTTTCTACGTCGAGATTCAACACATTTATTTCTCCATAGGCACATTTATAGGCCTAAGCGGATCGGCGCCAAATGTACCCTGCAGATATTCGATGTATTCTTCTGACTCCACCCTTTCGAGCGTCTTTCGGGCCTCTTCCAGCTTCGAAGCGATGTCCATTCTTTGAGAAGCTTCGCGGAAGTTTTTCATTTGAGTGAATTTTTCGAGGTACTCGATGTTCTTCGTCCATAAGTCAATCTCGCGCTGTTGCTTTACGTACAGGCGTTCTTTGTACCACTGGCTGTTGAGAACAGACTCCCGGGAGAACATCTTGCGGATATCGGGATGGCTTCGGTCTTTTCCTTCGAAATTGCCATTTACCATGATCGATACCAGCGCTTGTAGCGGCGGGCAAAGGGCCTCGTACGTACCGTCTTTGAAATAACCTTCGGCCACTCTCTTCTGTGTAATGGTGAGGTTTTGGATGGACTGCACAAAGGTTTCTATGTCCTGCTGTTCAGGGCGTAGCATCTCTTCGGTAAATACGGCGTCGGGATTGCTGAATATTCTACCCAGGAAATGATGGACAAACTTGATGGTAATGCGGTAGCCGAGCAGGCTAGCTTCTACCGGTTTTCCGTTGTGCGTGAAATTCTCGACTTTTTCCAGGTACCCGTTTTTTATCAGGTATTGAGGATCTCGCTCCTTTACAGACATACGGCACCATATCTCGGGAATGAGCAGGCTGATGTCATGGTCTACTTTGTACTTGGGGCCTATGTAGCCCGCAGCAGAAGAGAAGCCCGGGTAGCCTGTAAGGATGTAGGACAAAAAGGCGTTGTTGAGGTCAGGCGCGGGTAGCAGGGAGTTGAAAGGCCCTTTTGTCAAGGCGCCTTCGGAGCCAAAGCCCGTGGTAGATGGAGATTTGCCGGTAACGCTACAGATAAAGTCGATGAACAACTCCGGGAGTTCCTGGTAATGTATGGGGTTGTACAGTGCCAGCGGTGGCACATTGTTTTCGGGCTCAGCAGGATTGTTTCTTCTGCCTGGCAACACGGCATTTACCGGCATGTATACGGCTTTGCCTGTGGGCACCTTGCGAAAGAGCCTTGTGCCCATTTCTGCAAGGTATTTTTCGTGAGGTTTTACCAGGTCAGGCCGGGTTTGCAGGTAGCGCGGGTTTTTTGTGGGCACGCCGTCTACCAGCCGGGGCTCGGAGGGCACTACCAGGTATTCCGGCTTTTTGCGTTGCAGGAAATTGTCGATCAGGTCTTTCACAGGCTGAGTGTAGAGGTCAAAGCCAATCGCGTCTTCCTTGATGCGGCTTACCTGCTCACGGGTCAACGGCTCGAAATTCGAGAGAAATGTATACGGACTGGAAATGTCCAGTTCGGCCTGCTTGTCATATCCTTTGTGGATGGCGTCGTCAGGCCGTTGGAAAAGCCTCGACTCACAGTTTTTCAGCACTTTCACACTAGAGTGAGTATTGTCGGCGCTAAGGTGCTCCAGCTTTTTGGCGTCCAGTGTTATGGAGGCGGTGATGTCGTCCTCTACTTGTACTTTTTGCGCAGCATTAAAATCTTGCCGCAGCTGGAAGATTCGCCACGAGTTGTCGGTATCGTGCCCTACTCTCAGGTAGTTCGACACCAGCTTCCTGTTCTGGAATTTCAACTCGTTACCGGGAGTACCATTGATCTTGTCTACTGAAAAGTAGCTTCGCCAGTTTTCTTCGCCGGTTTTTTGAGAATGTCTTTTTATCACATAGATAAGGTCTTTGATCCTCTGCGGAATGGACTCCAGCCATTTATTGAATTCAGCACTGTATTCGTCAGACGGTGTGAAAAGCTTGATAACCGAACCCAGGGACCTTTTTGGGCTCAGTATTGGTCTCGACGGCTTAGGGGTGTCAAAGGTATCTTTGAACCGGGTGGAGAAATCCTTTTTCATGATTTCTTCTACAAGGTCAAAGTCTTTTTGAATATCGGCCACAATTACCGATCCCTGCAGCATGGCGTCCTGGATTGATTTGGAGATTTCCGACTTGCCCCCTCCTGATACCGTGCAGGGCTTATGACATAGCGTGCCCTCGGCTACAGTGCCGATGAGGTGCCACCGGGGGCCGTCCAGCTGTTTTTTCATTTCTATCTTATACCCGGAGGGCAGTATATAGTACCGGTGGGGAAGCAGCTTGAGTGCATGTTTTTTTCCATCGGCATCCCATGTTACCTGTTGGTCTAGCAGGTTGAAGTGGGCGTTTTCAGGTACGTAGTATATGTTTGGGTACTGTTTGTCAATGCCATATCCCTCTTCCTGCAAGTCCATAATTTCAGCATACTCTTTCACCAGTTCTTTAAAGGTAAAATTGTTGGTCGGCAATCGTTCATCCAGGTGAAATTCCTCGCCGAGGTCGTAGCTTGGAAAGGCAATGGCGCCGCCGCCATGCTCTTCTTCGCACAGCCCGAAAAGATTGGCGGAAAAGCTGATTTGTGTTTTTACCTCCTTTTTGCAGTATCCATAGTAGTTATCAGCGATCAAGGTGACGGTAACTCCTCTTTCGTCGCGCGAAGTCACTTTAAATGCGCCTCCATCATTGTATTTTTCATTTTCGTCTTTCCAGCACATGCCGTCGCGGCGTTGCCTTTCGGTGGCCTCGTCGTAGTGGGGCAGCCCGAGGTCTTTTTTCTTCAGATGGATAAGGTGCGGCGCCAGAAATACGCATCCCGTGTGGCCTGTCCAGCTTTTTGGGTCCAGTGCGGCGTCGTTTTCCGGAATGTGAGGATCGCCGGCATTGCCAAATATCGACTCTACGAAGTCGAGGTTGCTGATGAGGTTTCCGGGTGCGAAGAAGCGGATTTCCATTGACTTTTCTCGAATCACTCCCGGTACTTCGGGCACTACGATGGGCCTGAGCAGCAAACTCACAAACAACTCGGCCTTTGCGTTGCGATTTGCGGTATAAGGGAGTGTCATCAATTCTCTTGGGGGGTTGAGAGCAGCCTTCAGCATGCGCGCAAATGCGACCTTTGGTACGGCTTTTTTATCGTCGGGAATGGGTAGGCCACCCTCACACACGTGAAAAACGCCTTTGGTGGTTCTACGGTCTTCTTTGGGGTTGTGGAGTATGCCCTGCGCTGTGCGGTACGATTTGACGATGCTGGTTTCATACACGTCGGCGTCGGGCGGAATGCTCAACATACGGGCCAGACCATGCCTGTCCAGAATAAATGGATGCTCAGGAAGGGCTACAGGAATCTGTTCCTCCGGCAAGTCTTGCAGCAAATCATCTACATACGCCTGAATGCGCCTGCCTATAGGCGACAGATGGCTGGAAAGTAAGCGGGCCTTTTCTTTGTAATTATCCAGCAGGGGTTTGGCAATTTCCAGAAAGCGGCTCGTTTCATCTTCTTCGTCCGCAGGAAAGCCCAGCGCCGCTAATTTGAGATTGATGTATTGCGCTATTTTTGTTTCGTTGATGGTTTGCTTGTCGTGATCGATACCCAAGCCGAAGGTTCTTTGAACAGCCATTGTACTATGTTTAGTATATGAAGATTAAATTATTGCCAGGATTTACGGGGGAGAGCATAAGAGGCATGCAACCCCGTACATCGTAAAGGTAAAACCTTTGGCAACCAAATGGAATTTATAGCATCTGAAAATTGACCCTGAAACACATTTTTTATGTTATTGGCAAAAGACTGTCAGTATTCTTAATTTATTTATAATTTTGATTTTTGAATGCTCATTTCGATTTAAATCAAACAATATATTTAATGGCGAAGACTCTCCTTGAAACACTAAAAGAACGGGTTCTGGTCTCTGACGGAGCCATGGGTACACAACTGATGGCTTGCGGATTGGAATCAGGAAATTGTGGTGAAGTGTGGAATGTGCAACACCCCGATCGCGTACTGGAAATCCAGCGGAGATATGTAAACTCAGGCTCTGACTGCCTTATTACCAATACCTTTGGCGCTAACGGCCTGATGCTAAAGCGCCACGGGCATTTCGAAGAACTGTATGACATCAACGTAGCTGCAGCCAAGGTGGCCCGGGAAGCCTTTGGAGGTAAACAGGGTTTTGTGTTGGGGGGAGTAGGCCCGGTTGGAGGTGTTTTGGAGCCGTATGGAGAACTCAAGGCAGAGGAGGTGCACGAGGCCGTGTATATGCAGGTAAAGGCGCTTATCGATGGTGGTGTAGACGCCATTATCATCGAGACACAGCTTGA
>CAYUJK010000060.1:5092-13239 GCA_964444895.1 uncultured Roseivirgaceae bacterium | reverse complement strand
TTAGCAAACACACCTGGAAAACCAAAATACTCCCCGACATGGGAGCCCGGTTGGGGATGAAAATGGACGGCTACGACCCATACCGGGAGATGAGTTTTGAGGAACAACAGATCGTGATGGCGGACAACCCATACCCGGAGTACGCCTCGCTGGGCGAAAAGCAATGGAATAATTTGCAAAAATATATTCTGAAATACGCACCAGACTCCCTGGCGCCGGAGAAAGCCCGGGCAGAAAGAAATGCACCTCTATCACTGTTCAGTCCGAAAACAATGAGCCTCCAATCCAATTTAATCCCCGCCGTTACTGCACTTCGCCACCCCCCACATCACCGGTCTTTCATCGTAGGTGACATTGGAGGCAACGTATTCGAAAGCAGCGGCGCCGGGAGCATCAACAAGCTTTTCGCTATATCCCTTCCGGTAGCTTCGTTTATCAAAAAAGAAAAGGAATACTATGTGCTGGGCATAGGCAAAATGCCCTTATCGGAACTAAAAACGGGCAAGCTGTTCCGCTTCGATAGCAGCGGTGTAGGAAAGTTGTATATTGATCGACTGCACAATCCTGTATTTTTTGAAATGGCTGACCTCAACGGGAACGGAGAAGACGAAATCATATTCTGTGAATATGGCAAACGCACGGGAGGGCTTTCACTCTACTACAAAGGCGCTGAAGGAGATGGGTATATGCCGAAAACCCTGCTGCCGGCAGCCGGAATGCTAAAGGCAGTAGCCGTAGATATGAATGGTGACGGCTTGAAAGACATAGTGGCGCTTCAAGGACGGGGCGACGAAGGCATTCACGTATTCTACCAGGAAAAAAACCTTCAGTTTTCACATTCGAAAGTGATTAGCCTGAGGCCGGGAATGGGCAGCAACTGGTTTGAGCTGGTAGACTACAACGGCGATGGACACCTGGATATCGCTTTGGTATGTGGTGGCAATGACAAATATCCCGAATATCCCAAGCCCTATCATGGACTGAAGATTTACCTGAACGACGGCATCAACCACTTCAAAGAAGAATTCTTTTACCCGATTTACGGGGCTACCAGGGTAATGGCCAATGATTTTGATGGCGACGGCGACATTGATTTTGCCATCAACTCATTTTACCCGGATTTTGAATTTGGCGCCGAAGAATCGTTTGTTTACCTGGAAAACAGGGATGCCCAAAACTTTGAGTTCCATCCTCACACATTTGAGCAATCGGCAAACGGCCGATGGAGAGTGATGGAACAGGGCGATTTCGATGGAGATGGTGACACAGACCTCGTGATAGGCTCTTTCACCATTCCGGCCTTTTCAGCGCCTGATGCCGCGCGCGATCGCTGGGGTACAGAAGATGGCGAACTGATGTTTTTGGAGAACCGGTTGCACTAATCAACCAGAGGTCGATTTCCACGTAGAAAAGTTTATTGTCTTATAAATTCAAACTCTACCATAAAATCATGACCGGCGGAATTGGCTTTATCGTCTTTGTTCTTTTTTCTGTCCAAATGAAAAAGGCTGCCTTTTGCATGACAGCCTTTCTGTTAGTAATGTAATTCTTTTCTTATTTATGAACTTTCTTAGCCAGGTAAGCGCCTACTTCCTTGCCGGCTTTCGCATAGGCCTCGGAAATTCGCACGCCTGTATCAAAATCGTAGCCAAAGGCTGTGCCTCCGGGCGACTTTTCCACACTTAGCTTTCCAACTTCTTTACCGCCTTTTACAAACACCAGGTTCATGCTCACATAAGCATTCTGGCGCATTACGCCTACGTTAAAGCCCGGCTCGATGAATGTAGTATAGACTTTTATCACGTGATCGGATTCAACATCTCTTCCCCCGGTCACCCCTGGTTTCTCAAGGTACTTATTGAAAAGCTCTTCAAACTTCACGTGGTAGCGAGCATCGCGGTCTTCCTTCCAGGCTATTTTCCACTTTTCGCCCCTACCTGGTTCCTTTTCGTCGTATTCGGCCACTTTCTTGGCGATGTAGTCATCTTCGTCTTTGTACTTTCCTACCTGTACGTTGTCGTAATAAAATTCCAATTTGTATTCTTTTGCAGAACTCATTTCAGACAAATTGCCTGAGGGTTTCAGCTTCTGAGCATTCACAGTGAAGGAGGCCAATACGGCCATCGCACACACAGCAATAAAATGGGTTGTTTTCATCATGGTATTAATTTTTTATATGAATAATTAAAATGTCTTCAGAATCGATACGGATATATCTATCCCGCTGGCATCCAATCGCCGCAAATCTCCGGTTAAGTCAGATACATCGCCAAACTCCTGAGAGCGGGCTTTGTACGCCATACTTCGATACCGCAGACCGGGAGCCAAGGTAAATTTAGGGAATTGAAGCACAATGTCAACACCGAGGTGGTAGCCTGCCGCTGCCCGGTAGGTAATATTTTGGAGTGTATTGTTGTTTTCTGTGGTGCGGTAGTTGCCTGGAAAATTGTAATTGACACCCCCGCCTATCTTAAAGCCCGTAAATGTGCGATCCCACAAGTAAAGCTTGTAATTTACACCGGTTAGCAGAGACTTTCTGTTAAAGAAAAAGGAGGACTCGTGAACGCCTCCAGTTGTAGTGGTCTCCGACTGGATAGCAAGATTTTGCTGAAGGCCTCCCATAAAATAAGCCTCCAGCGCGCCATAGGGCACGACTACTCCCAATTCTAAACCGCTTCCACCGCCGGGGCTGTAGTACACGTCATTCCCCAGGTAGTCGAGCCTGTCGTAGCTAAGCCCTATGCCGAAATTGAGCCTGGCGACGAACTCCACACCCTGCGACCACCCAATCTCACATACGGCTACACAGAAGATTATAAGGAGAGAAAAACGTCTGATCATCACAATAAAAATTTGCTGGCGCCTTAAAACTAAGGGAATTCAGGCGATATCAAAAATGGCCGTTCTACTATCACGGGTAACAGTTTAGGAATGATGGTTTTTCACTTTGTAAATCCCCACAAACTCCCGCTCGCCTTCGCGCTTGCAAGCCCTGTACATCCCTTTGGTATTGAAGGGCATCACGATGTTTCCATTTCGGTCCAGGGCGATCAGTCCGCCTCTTCCACCTATCTTTTTCAGTTTTTCCATCACCACAATGTCCGCGGCCTCCTGCAGCAATTTTCCTCCGTATTTTACCATTGCCGCCACTTCATGTGCCACCACCAGACGAATGAAAAACTCGCCATGGCCTGTGCAAGAAATGGCGCAGCTGTCATTATCGGCATACGTGCCGGCACCGATGATGGGGCTATCCCCGATTCTTCCAAACCGCTTATTTACCATGCCGCCGGTAGAAGTAGCCGCCGCCAGGTTGCCCCGAATATCAAGAGCTACCGCACCTACTGTGCCGTACTTTTTTTCTTCACTTTCATCGTGATCCAGCGCCACTTCGTCTTTGGCACGCGCCTTTTGCCATTGCTTATAGCGAAATTCGTCGTAGAAATAGTCTTTGCTTTCCAATTCCAATCCGTGCCTACGGGCAAATTCCAGGGCTTCATCACCCGAGAGCATCACATGCCGGGAGTTTTCCATCACGGCCTTGGCCATTAGAATCGGGTTTTTAACGGACCTGACAGCCGATACTGCCCCTGCCTTGAGGTTTTTACCGTTCATCAAAGCCGCGTCCATTTCGTGCTCACCCTTATACGTAAAAACAGAACCTTTCCCGGCATTAAACAGCGGACTGTCTTCCATTGTCACGATGGCCTCTGCGACAGCCTCAATAGCCTTTCCGCCTTTGGCAAGCACGTTGGCGCCCACAGTGAGGGCCCGGCGCAAGGCTTCGTGGTAGGCTCTCTCTTTCCACTGCGTCATGGTGATGCGCGACACCGTGCCGGCGCCGCCGTGGATGGCCAGGGCATATTTATTTTTTCGCTTTCCCACGCTTTTCAGAGTTTCAGCAACTTCTTTCCTCTCGATTTATTTTTTGTAAGGAGTTCCGTAAGCTTTTCCGCATCCACATTCATGCTATTGAAAACAGGTATCTCCGTGAATGTTTTCAACTCCTGCACGTGGAGCGGAGAGCTGGAGCATATCCCCGAAATGGCATCGGGCTCCAGGTCAAATTGCTTTTTCAAGACTTCCAGCCCGCCGATGGCTCCGAAGGCATCGGCCGCACAAAAAATCAACTTATGGATGCGTTTCCTCACGTCTTCCGATTCCAGGAGCATCGCTGTTTCCCGCTGCATTATTCCATCTGCAAACTCTACCACCCAGTAGTTTTCCTTGTTATTAGCATACTTCAAGTCAAGCGCATTAAATATATGTAGCATCTCATCTTCGGGAAGGAGGTAAGTGGAAGGGTAGCCCAGGAAAGAAAAGTCAGCAAAAGGGCTGGCCCCCGCGTCATTCATGTGCAAGATATCCTTGAGACTGGCAGTGCCGGTTACTTTAGAAGCCCTCACGGTGTAGCCCATCGCATTCAGTGCCCAGCAGCTCGCCACGGCCGCAGCGCTCTTGCCCGAATTCATAGCTGTGCCCACTACCAGGATCATCTTTGCACGCGGAAATTTCTTTTCCTTGATCTTAGGCTGTACCAGGGGATACATTTTTGTATTGATGATCCGGCCTTTTTCATCGCAAGCGTAGCCCAGCACTTTTATCTTCGTGGGGTCTATCACCTTGCTGCTCTTGGTTTTCACGATGCCTAATACCCCGGAGCGTGCCAGCAAATCTGCTCCCTTTACTGCCCTTTCGGGAATGATCCCTTCGTAGTAATCAGGTGCATAGCGATTGCCATAGACAAAAACTGCGGCAGAACCCCTATGAATGCTATGAATGCGCCCCTGCGAATTTTCGAGTGAGCCGTGCTGGCCGATCCGCTCTATAGTGCCATAGACAAGGTCGCCCACCTCAGGCTCCTTTTCGCTCTCTACGTATCCTTTGATTTGCTTGCCGGAAATATTATAGGCCGCGCTGGGTATAATATATCCTTTAGATAGTTTTTTCATTATCCCTATATCAATAGTGTGAAGCTGCAAATTATAATGACAATTTGATCAATACATCATGAAGAAATTAAAATTTGAGCCGGCCATAAAAAAACAGGAAGCGGGACGCCTCCTGTTTTTTACTAAAGTGTGATGTGACTTATTGGTGGTTGCATTTTTTGGAAGAATTGTGATCCCCTTTGGGAGAGGAACCACAATTCTGGTTGACATCAAAAGGGGGATAGATATTAATTGATCACAACTAACGTCATCCTCATCTATGATGATTTGCCAAAATTATGCGCTGAAAAGCAGGGCGTAAAACGGATATTTGCAGAGGGATATGCAGGATTTGCGATATCTGCCAATACGGAAATTGCCATTGGCGGTAATTCGTATTTTTCACTTATTTACGTTAAATTCAAATTTTGCCTGGCACATATCATAAAACATAACACCCGGCAGTAGATGAGTTTGCAAGTAATATTGCTGAGAACTGACAAACTTTTTAAAGGAACCGTAGTCGTGAAACCCAAACGTTAAAAAAAGCCATGAACTCCGATCATATACAGGTGAAATTTCTTCAACAGATAAAAGAAAAGCTCCCCAGGAACCTGTCTTTTGCCGAGGTACTCTCCGAAGACCTGAACGTCAGCACCGACAGTGCCTACAGAAGAATACGGGGAGAAACCAACCTCTCAATCGCTGAACTCAAGACATTGTGTGTAAAATACCGGATATCGCTGGATGCTTTTCTGGCGGTGAGCAACGATACCGTGCTCTTCAACTACAGGGCCATTGACCCGGAAGTTTTCGGTTTCAATACCTACCTCGAATCAGTAATTGAAAACCTCAAAACCTTCAAAAGCTTTGAAGCGAAGGAACTCATTTATGCCGCAAAAGATATCCCCATATTCTACCTCTTTATGTTCAAAAGGCTTACGGCCTTCAAAATTTTCTTCTGGCAAAAAAACATACTGAGATTCAGAGACTTTGAAGAAACGGCATTTTATATCGATATCATTCCCAAGGAAACCATAGACCTGGCCTACCAGGTTTGGCAAAACTACGTGAAGATACCCAGCTCCGAGCTTTGGAGTGAAGAAACGATCAACGTAACCCTGCGACAAATTGAGTTTTACTACGACTCCGGCCAATTCAAGAGCAAGAAAGAAGCGATTGAGATTTGCGAAGATCTCTACACCCTTATCGATCACCTGCAACGCCAGGCTACCAAGGGGTATAAATTTGACTTTGGAGAAAATCCCACCGTGGAAGACCCCGACAATCCGTACTCGCTCTACCTGAACGAGGTAACCATCTCAGACAATACCGTCATCTTTCGCATGGGCGACATCAAGGTAGTACACATGGCGCACAACGTCATCAGCATTCTCACCACTACCGATGCCCGGTTTTGCGACTATACCTACAAAACCATGAAGAACATCATCAGTAATTCTATTCTGATCAGCGTAGCGTCGGAAAAAGAAAGAACTAAGTTTTGCCACAAAATGCGGCAGAAAACCGAAGCGCTGATCAATAAAATCAAAAATTCGTGATCCAAAGATGCTGATATTTGTATGCCGGTGCAGAAAACACAATTCTTCGGAAAAAATAATTTGCACCCTACCTGAAAAGCTTTAAATTGGCATTTTTATTCCTTAGTGTATGTTTTACAATTACTTCCATGCGGCAGCATATCATTAGTCCGAACTTTTCTGTTGACTGTGTTGTCTTCGGCTTTGATTTCCACAGACTTAAAGTGCTTTTAGTAGAAAGAGCGCTTTTTGATGAGGCCTCGTCAAAGGTTGTTTTTTCTGACTACACACTGGCCGGAAATCACATCTATGACGACGAAGACCTTGACCACGCCGCCGCCAGGGTACTGTACGATCTCACAGGTTTCGAAAATATTTACCTGGAACAGTTTCATACATTTGGCAATCCCGACCGTCTGAGCCGCGAAAAAGACGTCATGTGGCTTAAACATCAGGGCTTAAACCCCGACAACCGGATCATCACCACCGCTTACTACTCCCTGGTCAACCTCAAAAAAGTGGAAATAAAAGAAAAAGGTCGGAAGCTGGTGTGGCATCCTGTATCTGACCCGATTGACCTGGCCTTTGACCACGGGGAAATTATACAGAAGGCGTTAGAGGCTCTCCGGAATAAGATACGGATAAACCCAATAGGCTTCCGGCTGCTGCCGTCGAAGTTTACCCTTTCGCAGCTGCAGCGGCTCTACGAAGAAATTATGGGCGTGAGCTACGATAAGCGAAACTTCCGCAAAAAAATAGCCCGCATGGACTACCTCACTCCGCTCAATGAAAAGCAACAGGGAGTGGCCCATAAGCCCGCCCAACTCTATACATTCAGCAACGACGTCTACGAAAACACCAAGAAAGATTTTTTTGATTTTACTGTGTAGAAAAAACCCTTTACTAAAATGAAATTAAACACCATCGACATTCTCATCATCGTAGCCTACCTGGCTTCTACCGTGGTGATTGGCTTTGCGCTGAAGAAAAAAGCCCAAAAATCGAAAGAGTCGTACCTGCTGGGTGGCAAGTCGCTGCCCTGGTATATGCTCGGCTTGTCCAATGCTTCGGGCATGTTTGATATTTCGGGCACTGTGTGGCTCGTTACCATTCTTTTTGTGTATGGCCTCAAGAGTATATGGTTGCCCTGGCTATGGCCGGTTTTCAACCAGATATTTCTGATGGTATTTCTTTCGATCTGGCTCAGAAGATCTAACGTCACTACCGGCGCCGAGTGGATCGGCACCCGTTTTGGCTTAAAAACCGGCGCCAAAAAATCGCATATCATCGTGGTGGTCTTCGCTCTGATTATGGGCCTGGGATACCTTACCTACGGCTTTATCGGCCTGGGTAAGTTTGTCGAAATATTTATACCCTGGAGCTTTGCCAGCCAATATATACCCTTTCACGTGCCCGCCGAATATGTGCCGCACTTTTACGGCATCATCTTCACGTGTTTCGCTATTCTGTATTCACTCCTGGGAGGAATGATGAGTATCGTTTGGGCCGACCTTATCCAATACATTATCATGGCCATTTCCAGTATTCTTATTGCCGTAATAGCTATGACGGCGCTTTCAAATAACCCCCTCGCTGTGCCCGAAGGATGGCTATCTCCCTTTTTCGAATGGAAGCTCAACCTGGATTGGAGCCGGATCATACCCGAAGTCACCTC
>CAYUJK010000060.1:0-4992 GCA_964444895.1 uncultured Roseivirgaceae bacterium | reverse complement strand
GCCGGCGGTAGAATGGATTTCGAACAAATTCTACCCTCGGCCATCAATGAATTCATCCCCATTGGCTTAACCGGCCTCTTATTGGCGGGCTTGCTGGCGGCATTTATGTCCACTTTTGCCGGTACGCTAAACGCCGCCCAGGCGTATGTGGTAAATGACATTTATCTGAAATACATAAACCCCGCAGCCGATAGCATTAAAATAAAGAGCATCAACTACATAGCAGGCCTTACCCTTGTAGCTGTAAGTATCGTTTTTGGCTTTTTTGCCAAAGATGTCAATGACGTACTGCAGTGGATCGTTTCCGGCCTTTACGGCAGCTACGTGGCGGCCAACGTGCTAAAGTGGTACTGGTGGCGATTCAACGGCAATGGCTTTTTCTGGGGAATGGTCGGCGGACTCGTTCCTGCCCTTACCTTCCGGTTCATTTTTGACGGAGTGCTCGACCTGTACACCTTCCCGCTGATGCTGCTGATATCGGTAGTGGCCTGTATCATTGGTACCTACACAGCAAAACCCGTGGATGAAGACGTGCTGAAAGCTTTTTACAAAAATGTGCGTCCATGGGGATTTTGGAAGCCCATACACGACAAAGTGGTAGCAGAAGATCCCCGCTTCGAAGCCAATAAAAACTTCGGAAGAGACATGTTCAACGTAGCCGTAGGCATCGTATGGCAAACTTCACTTGTCATTTTCCCGATTTACCTGGTGCTGATGAAATTCCAATATATGGCTATTTGGATTGGCGTGGCAGTCATCACGTCTTTCATATTGAAAAAATCATGGTACGACAAGCTCCCAAAAGAAAGTGAAAAGGTACTGAGTAATTAGTACCGGAGGAAAAGGCGGCCACTACAAGCTCTGCAAAAACAGACCGGCTATCCTTTACCCAACGCCCAATGCAATGCAATGACTATTGACTAATTAACAAATGATTAAATAAAAAGATGAAGTACGGCTATTTTGACGACGCAAACAGAGAGTATGTAATTACCAATCCCCAAACTCCCTACCCCTGGATCAACTACCTGGGAAACCACGACTTTTTCTCACTGATATCGAATTCCGCGGGAGGATATGCATTTTATAAAGACGCAAAGTTTCGCCGGCTTACCCGCTACCGGTACAACAACGTGCCGGTTGACAACGGCGGCAGGTATTTCTACATCAAAGACGGCGACACGGTATGGTCGCCGGGGTGGAAGCCTGTGAAAACGGAATTAGATTCCTATTCCTGCAGGCATGGCATGAGCTATTCTATTATTAAAGGGGAGAAGAACGGGGTATCTGCCGAAACGCTCTTCTTTGTGCCGCTCAATTTTTGGGGAGAAGTACAACGCCTGAAGCTCAAAAACAATAGCCCGGAAAACAAAAGTCTGAAACTTTTCTCATTCATGGAGTGGTGCCTCTGGAATGCCGAAGACGACATGACCAATTTCCAACGCAATTTTTCCACAGGTGAAGTAGAGATCAAAGATTCGGTTATCTATCACAAAACCGAATACAAAGAAAGAAGAAACCACTACGCTTTCTATTCGGTGAATGCCCCCATTCAGGGCTACGACACGGACCGTGAGTCGTTCATGGGGCTGTACAATGGCTTTGACGCCCCACAGGCAGTCATGAATGGCAAACCCACCAACAGCGAAGCCCACGGGTGGTCTCCCGTCGCTTCGCACTACTTAGAAGTAAATCTTGCTCCCGGCGAAGAAAAAGAATTTATCTTCCTGCTGGGCTATGCAGAAAACGAAGACGACAAAAAGTGGGAATCAAAAAGCGTGATCAATAAAGAAAAAGCGCAGAAAATGATGGCCGCCTTCGATACCACGGCGAAAGTAGAGAAAGCATTCAATGAACTCAAAACCTACTGGGACGACCTCCTCTCCAAATACGTGGTGCAAAGCAGCGATGAAAAAATGAACCGCACCGTAAACATTTGGAACCAGTACCAGTGCATGATCACCTTTAACATGTCGCGCAGTGCCTCCTTCTTCGAATCAGGCATTGGCCGGGGCATGGGCTTCCGCGACTCTAACCAGGACCTGATCGGGTTTGTGCACCAGGTACCCGAAAGGGCCAAAGAACGAATACTGGACATCGCTGCCACACAGTTCGAAGACGGATCGGCCTACCACCAGTACCAGCCCCTTACCAAACGAGGGAACAATGCCATTGGTGGTAATTTCAATGACGATCCACTTTGGCTCATCCTTTCTACCACGGCCTATATCAAGGAAACCGGAGACTTTTCCATCCTTGATGAATCGGTGCCTTTTGACAATGACGAATCAAAAGCCAAAAGCCATTTTGAGCATTTAAAGGCTTCTTTCTACCATGTGGTGAATAACCTGGGGCCTCACAAGCTTCCCCTGATTGGCCGCGCCGATTGGAACGACTGCCTGAACCTCAACTGCTTCTCCACCAATCCAAATGAATCGTTCCAAACCACTACCAACAAAACCGATGGCACAGCAGAGTCGGTGATGATTGCAGGGCTGTTTGTGTTGTATGGTAGTGAGTATGTGAAACTTTGCCGCACCATCGGCAAGGGCGACGAAGCCAACAAGGCACAAAAACACGTGGATGACATGATCGAAGCCATCAACCAGCACGGCTGGGACGGCAAGTGGTTTGTGCGCGCTTATGACTACTTCGGCAAAAAAGTAGGGAGTAATGAAAATGAAGAAGGAAAGATCTTCATCGAATCGCAAGGCTTCTGCACCATGGCCGGTATCGGGGCTGAAGATGGACGGGCAAAAATGGCCTTGGACTCCGTAAAAGAAATGCTTGATTGCGAATACGGCATCGTGCTGAACAACCCCGCCTTCACAAAGTATTATGTTGAATACGGCGAGATATCTACCTATCCTGCGGGCTATAAAGAGAACGCTGGCATTTTCTGCCACAATAACCCGTGGATCATGATTGGCGAAACGGTAATAGGTCGCGGCGACCGGGCCTTTGACTACTGGAAAAAAATAGCCCCTGCTTACCTGGAAGAAATCAGCGACCTGCACCGCACCGAGCCGTATGTGTACGCGCAGATGATTGCGGGAAAAGATGCCTTCAAACCAGGCGAAGCCAAAAACTCCTGGCTTACCGGCACCGCCTCATGGAACTATTATGCCATCACACAGTACATCCTGGGCATCAAACCCGACTACGACGGTCTCGTAATCGACCCGTGTATTCCTGCCGATTGGACTGGCTACAAAGTAACTCGTGAGTTCCGGGGAACTACCTACGAAATAGAGGTAACAAACCCCAATAAAGTGAGCAAGGGAGTAAAGCAACTGGAAGTGGATGGGAAAGCGGTAGATGGTAATAAAGTGCCACTATTCAACGATGGAAAAAAACACCTGGTGAAAGTAGTGTTGGGTGGGTGAGAAGACTATTCTGAAGGGATTAATAGCTTTTACTATTTGAATATTTTAAAAGCTGTTATTCCCTTCTTTTTTGAAGAATAAGTCGCACAAATTTGAATTATGCGTTTATTCGTAAAAAAAAAAAGAATATGACTGTAAAGCTCAATCTTTCCATTGATGAGAAAACAGCAAGGCGAATAAAAGTGTATGCCGCCAAGAGAAAAACATCCGTTTCAAATCTGACCGAAGAATATTTCAAGTCCCTTCTCAACACTGACAAAGGCTCAAGATCGTTTAAAGTATTTCTCGATAAATTTGCCGGTAGTATCAAAAAAGATTCTCCTATTGATATAAAAAAAAGAGAAAGAAAAATATCTCCGCGAGAAATCTGACTATTAAAACATTTATTGATATCCATGTCATCATCGATCTCCTCCAAGAATCAAGACCATTTCATCTCGATGCTAAAGACACATTTTACAACCTCGCTGAAAATTTATTTTCAGCATATTATTCTGAAAGTATAGTAACAACATTGGCCTACGTGTTAAGAAAAGAATATACCCGAAACAATTTTAGGTTGCTAATTGAGAACCTCAACGCAAACATCACCATTTTATCTTGTAGAAACGAGTTGGTCGATCTGACCACAAAAAAGGACTCGGATGATTTTGAAGACGCCCTGCTGTACGAAATCGCGTTGGACCATGGAATGGACTACTTCGTAACATCCAATAAAAAAGATTTCAAAAAAATCCTTCATCCTTCTCTGCCTGCCATTACATCACAAGAATTGAATCAGCTAATTTCCAACTAAAAAGTTGTTGAATTAAGAGACTGGGGGAAGCTTGCTTTTTGAACAAAGTTTAGACGCCCTCCGCTCTTACACTTTTGATTTGCAGAATTATCACGACTTAGGGTGACAAAGCAAGCATCCTATCCAATACTGTCATCTTTATTTGGCTATGCAGCAAAACGATACCCAAATGCTACTCCCTGGTTTTCTATCAGTATCACACCCTAAAATCATAATCCCTCACCACCTTGACTTCGTGATAGCGCCGGCTCCTGGGATTTAATAAATAATTAAAGGATCCTTCATCGCAAACAGACGGTACTTTAACGGCCAACACGTCGGGATTTGAGAACGCCGCGTCTCCTAAAAGTTGGGTATCATGAGGGATCGGATCTGAGTCCCAATCGTGCGGTAAGGGTTTTATTTCAGGATAGTCTTCATCAGGAATTTCTATTTCGTAAACCCGAAAGTCGTCAGGCAGCGATTCAAGGTTGATATGCCGGGCCAGTTCACTGCGAGCTAATGGCAGGGACGACGCAGTATATACCATATATGTTCCCTTGGAATTCCATCTGCCTCCTTGTTTGAAAGCTCCAACGCCATCGATGGGATTGTGATGAGGCGGATACGTCTGACAAACGCGGTACACAATCACGAGAAGATACCATGTTTTATTCTGCCAATCTCATCGGCTACGAGGTCAATACCTTGCTGGGTATCCAGCCATTCCCGCGGGGAGGTATTGCCGAGGGCGGGCAACTTAGAATCGAGCCATTTCAGGAACTTTTCCTGGTCATGAAATACCTCCATCCCCAGCAGATATAAATTGGC
>CAYUJK010000059.1:10753-13441 GCA_964444895.1 uncultured Roseivirgaceae bacterium | reverse complement strand
ACTGCCCGCTGCCTACAGCGACGCCCTTGGCGGTATCATGGACATTAACTTGAGAGCTGGCAATCACCATAAGCGCGAACACACCCTTCAGGCAGGGCTTTTAGGCATTGACCTGGCTACCGAGGGGCCTTTCAGCAAAGGGTCGTCGGCTTCTTACCTGGTCAACTACCGCTACTCTACCATAGGAATGCTGCAATCGCTGGGGGTGGAGATTAGTGACGAAACCATCAATTTCCAGGACTTTTCTTTTGTGGTGTCGGCACCCGGCACGCGCACCGGCGACTGGACGGCATTCGGAGTTGTGGGACTCAGCAGCGAGAAATTCAAGGCCGAGCGAGACTCCGCGGCCTGGGAATATGATGAAAGCCGCATTAACACTGATTTCTATTCCAACATGGGCGCCTTGGGCATCTCCAACAAAAAACAGATTGGCAAAAGCACTTCGCTAAAAACAGTGGCGGCGATTTCGGAAATCCGGACGCGACGAGCCGCAGATATCATGGATGAAAACTACGAGGCGACGCCTTACCAGCGCGACAGGTACCACCACGGCATGATCAGCGTGAACAGTACCGTGAACCACAGGATGGCAAATAACCACACACTTTCCGGTGGAATTATTTACAACAGGGTCTTTTTTGACCTGTTGAGCCAGGAGCGCTGGCCCGAACCCACCATTACCTTCGCCGAAAGCCAGGGAGGTTTTGACATCATACGGGCATTCGGCGAGTGGGCCTTTTTTCTTGCCCCCAGACTCAAGGCTAAAACCGGACTGCACCTCTCCTACTTTGGTCTCAACAGGGAATTTTCCCCGGAGCCCAGGGTGCAACTGGAATACCTGGCAGGAGATAGATCAACGCTGGCACTATACTACGGCCTGGTAAGTCAGTCTCAATTCCCACAAGTGTATTTTGTCCGGGATGCCGCCGGCAACCTGCCAAACAGCCACCTGGCACTCAGCAAGTCGCACCAGTTCAGCGCGGCGTATTCGAGGCGATTTTCTGCATATACCACAGCCAAAATAGAGGCCTACTTCCAGCAGCATGTGAACGTCCCCGTTTCCGCCGACCCAGCCAGCACATTTTCATTGCTGAATGCCGTGGATGTACTGATCGACATGCCGCTGATAAACGAAGGAAAAGGATACAACCAGGGCATCGAATTTACCCTGAGCCGGGACTTTAAGGCCGGCTACTACATGCTGGGGAGCGCCTCGCTATACGACTCGAAATACACCGCTTTGGATGGCATAAAGCGAAACACGCGCTACAATGGACGGTATGCTTTTTCTGTCACGGCGGGCAAGGAATACCACCGGCTAACAAAGGGCAAAAACAGGATTTTTGGATTTAACGCACGCGGCTTCTGGCAGGGCGGATACCGGCACAGCCCCATAGACCTGGAGGCTTCGACCGCCGCTGGAAAAACAGTGTTTGCAGAAAACGAGGCTTTTTCTCTAAAATTCAAAGATTACTTTCGGGTGGATTTTCGCGTGTATTTTAAGAGGAACAAGGAAAAGTACACACGCACACTGTCGCTGGACATTCAAAACATGACGGCCCGGCAAAACATAGCATACGAGTATTTTGACCCATACCTGAACAAGGTGGTCACAAAAAAACAATTAGGCATACTGCCTTTTCTCAGCTACCGGGTGGAGTTTTAGGGGAGGTTGTTATTGGTTGTTCGTTATTGGTTATTGGTTATTGGTTGATTATTGCGTATTGAATATTGATTATTCGATTTGTAGTTGTATTCAGCATTGGGCTCTACTTGAACCCTTAGTCATGTGAAAATCAATGGTTAAAAGCAGTCGATACTAATCAGGAATGTTCACCCCTCGTCCTGACAACTTTTTTCCCCAGGTAGTATATTTACTTCAGAACATAAACACATATACAATGAACCATAAAAGTGTTTGGAAAATCGTGTGGATCGCAACCATCGGAGTCAGCATCGGTTATTACATCATCAAAACGATGGTGCTGAGCTACGGATCAAATACCCTTGATGCTTTTGTGCTGATGTACGGCACGGTATCCCTGGTAGTATATCTTTATTTTTTCAGGTCAAAAAAACCCTCGCCATAGCTGCCAGACACAGCTATTTGCCACTCATCAAATAGAGAAAGCTTAATTCGAAATAGTGCGTAAAGCTGATTGTCAACAAACAATTGCTACTATGAAACCGACATGTTAAAAATAATCATTAACACACACGGCAATGATTATTTTTGACATCAAAGGTTCCATGTGACCGATTGAAAATGAAAAAATAAACACATGAAATCAGTATTTAAAAGCTTCGTGGGTGATATCCTCTTTGCCGCCACCGTGGCCACGATCATTGGGGCGTTGTTTATGAAGGCTTACGCTATTCCCACACCTTCCATGGAGGGCACCCTCCAGACGGGCGACCACATGTTTGTGAGTAAATTTCATTACGGCGCCCGGACACCTCAAACCCTGCTGCAAATCCCGCTTACACACCAAAAAATATGGGGCACTGAAATCCCCGCCTACCTCGACTGGATTCAACTGCCCTACTACCGGCTGCCCGCCGTATCGGGCGTCAAAAACAATGACATCGTAGTATTCCACTACCCTCCCGAGTATACCGAGCATCCCGTAGACCTTCGTACCTACTACGTAAAGAGGTGTGTGGGAATACCCGGCGACACCCTTTCCA
>CAYUJK010000059.1:8741-10653 GCA_964444895.1 uncultured Roseivirgaceae bacterium | reverse complement strand
CTTCGTACCTACTACGTAAAGAGGTGTGTGGGAATACCCGGCGACACCCTTTCCATCCGGCAGAGAACCGTGATCGTGAACGGCGAGTCCCTGACGCCCAAAGGATCACAGCAGACCGCCCACTTTGTGGAGTCAACGAACCTCATACGCGACAGGGTGTTTCTGAAGGAGGGGATCCGGGAGTTCCACCGGGTGAATGGTGGCTATATGGTATACACAGATAAGCCTACGGCGCAGCGCTTAACCAAATTACCCTTCATCAAAACTGTGGAGGAAATGGAATACCTGCCGGGAACACAGCCTCATCAAATGTATGGAGATATTACCGGCGAGCAAACAGCAGACTATTTTGGACCGCTGTACATCCCGAGAGCCGGAGACAAAGTTGCGCTCACTCCCGAGAATATTCAAGCGTATAAAGACATTATATTGCACTACGATTGGAACGAAAACGCCGCTTTCCGAGATGGAAAAATCTATATTGAGGGGCAGGAGGTCGACGAATATACCTTTCGGCAGGATTATTATTTCATGATGGGCGACAACCGCCACAACTCGCTGGATTCCCGCTTTTGGGGATTTGTGCCAGAAGATCATATCGTAGGCAAACCATTGTTCATCTTCCTCTCCGTAGCATCTGAAGAAAAAACCCTTGGCTTTATCCCAAAAATACGCTGGAACCGGATGTTTAAATGGGTGGGAGATAGCTGATCGAGGTAGAACAGTTTTCTGCATTCTTTCTAACGAGAGCCACTCATAAAATCGACTTGCTATTTGCGAACAATTAAAGCTAAAGCTACACGGCAGCGGGTATCCACACCGATATCGTAGTACCCTTGCCTGACTCACTTTCTACCGCTATTCTCCCCTTATTGAGTTTCGCGATGTCTTTACACAACGTGAGCCCCAGCCCCGAGCCCCTTTCGCCAGCAGTACCTTTGGTTGTTTTTTTCTGGTTCATCTCAAATATGCTCACCAGGGCTTCCGGCGCTATGCCTACCCCGGTATCGGCCACCACCAGCTTGATCATTTTGTTTTCCTGAAATGCCGTCAGAGATACTTTTCCCTCTTTGCGGGTAAACTTAATGGCATTATTGATCAGGTTTCGCACTAACGCAAACAGGCTGTCGCGGTCAGCCCAAATTTCTAGGTCCTTACTCACCTCAATTTCCATCGCAATCCCCTTGGAAAGGGCGATATTGGTAAAAATCCGCCTCACCTCTTCGGCCAGGTAGTAGAGCTTGAACCTTTCGGGATTGTACGGCATGGAACCTTGCTGGCTTAGCGCCCAGCCCAAGAGATTATCCAATAGAGATGAAAGATTGTTGATCGATTGGTCAGTGAGCGCTACAAACTCCTTGATTTCCTCAATTTGTTGCGTTTTTACATAGTGCCCCAACAGCTGCGTAATTCCCTGCAGCGAGTTTACCGGGCTGCGGAGATCGTGAGATATAATACCAAAGAAGCGGTCTTTCATTTTCACAAGCTCCTCCATCTGGTCGCGCTGCTGCGCAATTTCTTCCTTTTGGTCGGAAAGCAACTGGTTTACCTTCTTCATCTTTACACTACCGCGGTACACAATCAGCGCGAGCACGGTCAGCAACACCACCACTGCCGCCAGGCTATAGTTGATCACCGACTGCATTTTGTGTTTCTGGTAGAGCAAATCCACTTCTGCCTGCTTTTGAGAAAGTTCATACTCCGTTCGCAAATCGGCCATTTGACGTGTGAGCTCGTCATTGTTCACGCTGTCTTTGTACTGGATGAATTGATCCTGAAAGTAGTAGGCCTGTTCGTAGTTCCCTGTGGTAGCATAAATTTCCGATAGCATCAGGGCGGCGTCGCGCACCTGTTCTTTGAAGCCATCTCGCTTGGCCATCTCCAGGCTATTCAGGGCATATTCGAGTGCAGC
>CAYUJK010000059.1:0-8641 GCA_964444895.1 uncultured Roseivirgaceae bacterium | reverse complement strand
TGATCCTGGTTGGCTGAGTAGGTGTCGCCTATGGCACTGTAGATGGAGGCAATGTCAAATTCGCTATTGGCCTTTTGGAAATAATTGATACTGCGATAAAACGAGTTGATGGCATGGTGCAGGTCGCCCTTCAGTTTATAGCTATAGCCCAGCGTTTTGTACGAGTGCGCCTTCCACAGGTCGTTATTGTTGTGCACCGCCAGCTCTAACGCCCGGTTAACATATTCTATCCGCGCATCAGGATTCGGGTGATTGTCGGCTATGCGCACCAGGATGTAAAAGGTAACGGAGTCGCTGAGGCTCATCTCATTTTCCTCCAGCACCTTTTGCAGGCTGTCAGACACATGTACATTCTGGGCAAGCGAGAGTCTAGTGAAAAAAATACTCCCCCATAGTACTATAAAGAGAACTTTCAGGATGCTCTTGCCCATTTAATTTGTGCGGTGTGTGTTGCAGGCAAAAGTAAATCTTTTCAGCCAATAATCTACGCTATACTTTCCAAAAACGAGATTGGCGCTATGTACAATTTCTTTATATTTGCTATGTTCTGATCTGATGAATGCCAAAAAAATGACACGTCCTTTAGTAAAGCTTTTTTTCAAAACCCTTTCCACAGTGAATAAAAAGGTGCTGCCCAGCTACATCAAAAAAGACCTTACCCGGCTAAGCCCGATGCAGAAAGCTGTGGTAGGGTATCGACTTTGGGTAACGAAAAACTACCTCGATCTCAAAAACCAATGAAATCATTGTATACCATCGGATTGCTACTGCTTTCCAACACCTTCATGACACTGGCCTGGTACGGCCATTTGAAGTTTAAAGACCTGAGATGGTTCGAAAACCTGGGGCTCATCAGCATCGTGCTATTGAGCTGGGGCATTGCTTTCTTCGAGTACTGCTTCCAGGTACCTGCTAACCGGATTGGCTTCAGGGAGTACGGCGGGCCTTTTTCGCTGGTAGAGTTAAAGGTGCTGCAAGAGGTAATTACCCTGGTAGTGTTTATGATTTTTACACTCCTGGTTTTCAAAAACGAGACCTTTCGCCTAAACCATGTGATTGGCTTTATTTTCCTGATACTGGCCGTTTATTTTATTTTTAAAAAGTAGCTTTCTTCGCCCCCTTAAGCCCGTCCACGGCACAGCCGGGCGAGGTTATCGCAAATAACTGCGGTAGAAAGCGCCACGTTAAGCGATTCGGCTCGCCCCAGCCGGGGGATGGTAATTTTTCGCCGGATGTATTTTTCCAGTTGGGGAGATATTCCCCTCGATTCATTGCCCAACACTACCGCCAGAGGCAGGGCGAACTGAAAATCATATACCGGCTCCCCTTCGAGAAAAGCGCCGGCAACCTCCAAATCAGGATGCTTTTCAAAAAAAAGTGGAAGGTCTTCATAGTACACCTTTACGCGGGTAAATGACCCCATAGAAGCCTGTACCACCTTCGGATTGTACAGCTCGGCCGTTTCTTCCGATGCCACTACCTGCGCTATGCCGAACCAATCAGCTGTACGGAGGATGGTGCCGAGGTTTCCCGGGTCGCGAATATCTTCCAGCACCAACACGGTCTCTTTCTTGCCCAGCATAAAAGGATCATTTTCGCGAATTTTGGCCACCATGAGTCCGGCGCTGTTGGCCTTGAGAGTCCCGGCCGATTCGATAGCCGACTGCTTTTCGACGATGACCTCTACCCCACCTAGTCGGCGTTTGTATTGATCGTGAAAATCTGACGTTACTACAGCCAATTCCACATCATAACCGGAATCGAGCAGTTCGAGCATGTTTTTTGCTCCTTCCACAATAAATGAGCGGTGTATTTGACGGTATTTCTTAATTTGCAGCGATTTGATGTATTTTACTTTTGCATTTGACAGCATAGCGGTCAGAAACGTTTATATCTAAGGATTTAAGGTGGGCAATATAGGAATATCCTGCCTTTTACCTGAGACAAATTTTCGAAGTATTGATGGGGATAAAGTTCGGTATTTTTCGTTTGGCAATAATCCTTTTGCTGCTTAGCTCATGCCTGGGAACTAAACACCTTAAAGATGATCAGCTACTGCTTCACAAACAGAAGATAAAAGGAAACCGCAATACTGACCAGGAAGAACTGGAAGCCCTGTACCGGCAACGGCAAAACAAAAAAATCCCTTTTATCCCCTTTACGCCTTACGTATGGATCTACTATGTGGGGCTAAACAACTACAACAAAAGCCGGGTAGAAAACAAAATATCCAAAATCGAGGCCCGCTACGATGCCCGAATAGAAGACGCCAAAGAGAAACCAAAAAAAGCAGAACGCCTAAGGGTCCGAAAAGAAAAAAAGATAGCCCGAAGAACCAATGTGCTGGAAAACGGCAACCTGCTGATGAGGTGGGGAGAACCGCTGGCCATCTACGACCCTGAAAAGATCAGGGAAACCGGCAGCCAAATAGATACTTACCTGAAAACGAAGGGCTACTTTCAGTCCACCGTAAATGTCGCTGAAAAACAACGCGGACGAAGGATGAAAGTAACCTACCGCGTACATGAGGGGCGCCCGCATGTTATCGATACGTTCATGCTTTCCACCTCAGACCAAAACATAGCGCACATCATCTCCGAAAACCAGCGCAGGAATTTCATCCGAAAGGGCAGCAACTACGACCAGGACCTGCTCATAAAAGAACGGCAACGGGTAGAAGAACTGCTGCAAAACCACGGCTACTTTGATTTCAAAAGACAATACATCAACTACCGGATAGACACGCTTGCAAAGCCATTTTCGGCTTCAATAGAAATGATCATCACAGAGCCTAAAAGGGGATACCACAAGGTATTTACCATCGACTCCGTCATTTTTGTGACCGATGCGGGCAGCTCTGACAAAGGCAGCCGGCATAGTGAAATCTACAACAAGATAAAATACCGGTATTTCGAGGATCAGTATTCTAAAAAAATACTTGACCAGAGGATATTCATCTATCCTGGCGAAACCTATAGCAAAAGGAGATCTTCACTCACCCAACTGCAACTGGCTAACCTCGACAACTTCAAATTTATCAACATTAACTACGACACTACGGGTGGCTATTTTATTGCTAATATTTTTACATCCAATCTCCCAAAATACCAGGTGACCAATGAACTGGGTGTAAGCGTAACGGAAGGCTTTCCCGGGCCTTTTTACCGAAATTCACTCAGAAACCGCAACGTGTTCAAAGGACTGGAAAATATCGAGCTCTCGGGCTACGTGGGCTTCGAGGGCGTAGCCAGTCTTACCGGCGACCAGCAAGACGTGTACGGCTCCACAGAGGCAGGCACCAAGCTCTCTTTTTATTTTCCACAATTCATCTTTCCGGGATTTTCGAAATGGAAGAGCACCACAGGCAGCATGAACCCCCAAACTGTGTTGCGCACAGGTTTTGATTTTACCGACCGGCCTGAGTACAGCCGGCAAAGCTTTAACAGCAGCTGGATTTACACATGGAGAAATTTTCGTCGCCGTATCAACTACAATTTTGCCCTGGCCGAAATCGGCTTTATCAACTCTAACATCAAAACCGCCGCGTTTGGCGAATACCTTCAGTTCCTGGAAAGTTTGGGCAATAGCTTGAGAAGAGCTTTCGAACCTTCATTTGTGAGCAGCACACACCTCACTGTTACCTTTAACCTAAACCCTCTCGGCGAGGGAAGCAAAAAGGCTTCCTACCTGCGCACCTTTGCTGAGATCGGCGGCCTGGGCTACAATTTTTACAATCCTACTCTCCTGGAAAACAACAACCTGGAATACTACCAGTTTTTTAAGGGCAGCCTGGAATACATAAGACACGTGCCGCTCACCGAGCATGGCGTATTTGCAGGGAGAGTAAAAGTAGGCTCTGCGTACCCCTATGGCAACAACAACGCACTGCCCTACGAAAAATACTACTTCTCCGGGGGCAGCAACAGCATCCGCTCATGGCGTCCCCGACGATTAGGACCGGGGTCGTATAATCACAACCTCAGCCAGGAAGTCTCCTCAGACAACATTTACAACTACAGAAACAAAATAGAACAGCCGGGAGAAATCCTGTTTGAAGCCAATGTAGAGTATCGCTCCAAGCTGGTCGGATTTGTGGATTGGGCATATTTTATCGATGTGGGAAATATTTGGCTTTTCAATGAGGACCTTTCGAGGCCTGGCGGAAATTTTGAGGTAGACCGCTTTTACAAGGAAATTGCTGTGGGTTCTGGACTGGGGCTCAGGCTTAATTTCAGCTTTCTCATCGTCAGGTTTGACTATGCCGTAAAAATTTACGATCCTATGCTGCCGGAGAACGAGCGTTTTATAGGCGACGAATACAGTTTCCGAAAATTCAAAGGCCGTGATGGCCAGTCACTCTGGAATTTTGCAATTGGATATCCGTTTTAGCAATATGAACATCAACAAAGAAATAATCGCCAAGTGGTTCAGGAACCTGCAAGACGACATTTGCCTCCAACTTGAAGAGGAAGATGGCAAGGGCAGGTTTATAGAAGATAAATGGGAAAGAAAAGGTGGCGGCGGCGGCGCTTCCCGTGTGCTTGCCGGAGGGCGTATCATCGAAAAGGGCGGCGTCAACTTTTCCGCGGTACATGGTGAAACGCCCTATAAAATACAGCAGGCACTGAATCTCCCCGATACCGACTTCTATGCCACCGGCGTCTCCATTGTACTACACCCGCACAATCCGTACGTACCCATTATCCACATGAATGTACGCTACTTCGAAACATTTCCACGCATGCCCATCAATAGCAACGCGGCCCGGCAGCCCATAAAGTGGTGGTTTGGCGGTGGCATCGATCTCACGCCGCACTACGTGGACAAAGAAGACGCCGCTTATTTTCACCAAACCCTGAAGAAAGTGTGCGACCGGCATGACAAAGAGCTTTATATGAAGTTTAAAAAATGGGCCGATGACTATTTCTTCATTCGGCACAGAAACGAAACCCGGGGAATAGGAGGAATTTTTTTCGATCAGCTCAACGAAACCAGCGGAAAGACCCGCGAAGAGATCTACAAATTCGTGCAGCACGTAGGCAGCAGTTTTGCCCCCCTGTACCGGCATTTCATGAAGAAAAACAGCGAAAAACCTTATGGAGAACGGGAAAAAAACTGGCAGTATACGCGCAGAGGCCGGTATGTGGAGTTCAACCTCGTCTATGACAAAGGCACCAAGTTTGGCCTGGACACCAATGGACGCACGGAGTCAATTCTCATGAGCCTCCCTCCTATGGCTACCTGGCACTACAACCAGCAGCCCGAACCCGAAACAGAAGAACACAAAACGCTTCAATACCTAAAGAAAGGCGTGAACTGGGTGTAGCTTCGCGACGCACGCCTCTGCCACGCCATCAGAACAAGCTGGCTCGATTTCTTCACAACGCCAAACGAGCATATCTCAGCTACCCCAGCAGAACGGCGAGCACCAGGAACTGAAGTATAATGAGGCCATCAACGTAGAAGGTATAGTAATATTCGGGCCGGGAAGCAGAAGCGTACCTGGTCATTCCCATGGCCAGAGCCACTACCGGTGCGAGCCACCAGGCGCGATCAGTGATGTAGAACAATAGAAGCACGTGCGCGCCCAGAAATAAGTACGACAGCCTTTTGGTATTGCGGATACCGATGATACCAGGGATGGTTTTCAGGTTGTTTTTATAGTCCTTGTAAAAATCGCGAATATCAAATGGCAGCGTAATACCCATAATAAAAAGAAACTGTGCCCAAAACGCCAGCCAGGTGCTGAGCCCCTGCGGTACACCCGAGATTATTCCGGGCAGAAAAGATCCAGTACTCGCCCACACGTAAGCGATAATAAAGATTTTAATGAGTGGGATACTGCGTAGTGGCAGGTAGCGAAAGTCATTTAACAACGGAGAATTGTAGATAATAGAAACGGCTCCTAAATGCCCCAGGTACAACCAGGCTACCCACGAAATGCCCGAGGAAAAAAAGACGAGACAGATTACCACCGCTACATACGCTATTATATGACCCGAAGACCTGAACCTGATGTAATGAACGATACCAAACCGTGCCTGACTGATATTGTATACCAGCAGTGTGCTAAAAAATACGAGTAAGGCGTGAGAAAGCCGGATGCCAGAAAGCCCCAAACCCAGCAGCAACAATCCACTCCAGTAAAATGCTACTGCACATAACGATATAAAAACATTGCTTCGAACAACGTACTGAAAAAAGAATTTACCGGGATTTCGACGCATGGGTTTTATTGTCCTATAAAAGCGCGTTTGATTTTTTTCTCTAAGCAAATGGATTAAATTTGCCCCGCAAATCGTGTTCAATTTAAATACCTAAGGAATGGCATCAAAATATGATTTATTAGTAATAGGCAGTGGTCCGGGCGGGTACGTAGCTGCTATCAGGGCATCGCAGTTGGGAATGAAAGTAGGTATCGTGGAAAAAGCCGAGCTGGGCGGTATATGCCTGAACTGGGGTTGTATTCCCACCAAGGCCCTACTTAAAAGTGCCCAGGTGTACGAGTACATCCAACATGCCAAAGACTACGGTATAGATGTGAAAGATGCCAAAGCCGACTTTTCTGCCATGGTAAAACGAAGCAGGGAAGTGGCCGGAGGAATGAGTAAAGGCGTTCAGTTTTTGCTGAAGAAAAATAAGATAGAGGTGATTAACGGTTTCGGTAAGTTGGTAAAAGCCAAAACTGTGGAAGTGACGGACGATGCCGGTAAGAAATCAGAGGTACAGGCCGAACATATTATTGTTGCCACGGGCGGAAGGTCGCGCGAACTGCCCAACCTGAAAATTGACGACAAAAAGGTCATTGGCTACCGCAAAGCCATGAGCCTGGACAAGCAGCCCAAGTCGATGGTAATCGTGGGCTCGGGCGCCATTGGGGTTGAGTTTGCCTATTTTTATCATTCCATAGGCACTAAGGTGACGATCGTAGAATTCATGCCGCGGATCGTGCCGGTAGAAGACGAAGATATTTCCAAGCAACTCGAAAGGAATTTTAAAAAGTCTGGTATAGAGGTAATGACCAGCGCCGAAGTAACGCAGGTAGACACCAGCGGCAAAGGCTGTAAAGTAACTATAAAGACGAAGTCGGGCGAGGAAAAGGTAGAATGCGATATCGTTCTCTCTGCTGTTGGAATCAGCACCAACATAGAAGGTATAGGCCTGGAGAACGTAGGTGTGGTGACTGACAAGGGCAAGGTGATTGTAGACGATTACTATAAAACCAATATCCCTGGTATTTACGCCATTGGCGACATTGTTCACGGACCTGCACTGGCGCACGTAGCCTCTGCAGAAGGTATTATTTGCGTGGAAAAAATAGCCGGTCATAACCCGGAGCCGCTTGACTACAACAACATTCCGGGCTGCACGTATTGTTCTCCGGAAATAGCATCCGTAGGCTATACCGAAAAAGCTGCGAAAGAGGCCGGATACGAGATCAAAGTGGGCAAGTTCCCCTTCACTGCTTCTGGTAAAGCCAAGGCTGCAGGCGCTCCTGATGGATTTGTAAAAGTGATCTTCGACGCCAAATACGGAGAATGGCTTGGCGCTCACATGATCGGGGCCAATGTTACTGAGATGATTGCTGAAGTGGTAGCCGCCAGGAAACTGGAAACTACGGGACACGAAATCATAAAATCGATTCACCCCCACCCCACCATGTCAGAAGCAGTGATGGAAGCTGCCGCTGACGCCTACGGCGAAGTGATCCACTTATAAAACTCTCAACATATTCAGTGACCGGCAATAGCACGCCGGCGCCGGTCACTAATTATCCCCCCCTTTCTTATGCCCACGCCCGACGGTCGGCTATTCTACCTTTCCCAACCTGTTGAAGGCAAATCCTGGTGCTAACCTGGAAAACAGATAAAGCAGCTTAACTTTACCCACTTTAATTTCCATTTTCCCTTTTTCCAATCCCTTCAGCATTTTCGTTACTGCTTCATCAGCAGGTATCGCCATTTTAGGGGGTGTACCCTTGTGCCAGGGAGTGTCTACAGCCGGAAACATCACTTCGATCACCGACACGCTTCTTTGCCTCATCTGATAACGAAGTACCTGGGTGAAAGAATGGAGGGCTGCCTTGGTAGCGTTATAAATGGGATAGACTGCCCGCGGTACGTAGACAAGACCCGAAGTAATATTGACAATGGCTGGTCTCAGATTTTGACTGATTATGGGAATGAATAGCTTGGTCAGGGCTATTGGGGCCAGCAAGTTGGTACGTATTTCGAGATCACTTTTTGCAATCATATCCTCGTCGTCGGCAAAAGACGTTTTGTGCACGATAGCCGCATTATTGATCAGCATATTGCATTGCGGGTATTCGCGCGCTACCCAATCAGCCAGCCGGATGCAAGCGTTCTTATCTGATAAATCGCACTGATACGCGACAATCCCGGGTATGGTCTTTTGCGCTGCCTGAAGGCGCTCCTGCGAACGCCCGCATACGATCACATAGTTCCCGCGTTCGGTCAATTGCCGGGCCATCTCCAGCCCTAACCCCGAACTGCCACCGGTAATAAGTATGGTGTTTTTTGTAAGCTTCATATTCCTTTGATCTTTTTGACAAAGGAAATTGATATCAAAATGAAGTGCATTGACCTATGTTAACCCGGATTATTCGCCACAAAGCATATTT
>CAYUJK010000058.1:0-13512 GCA_964444895.1 uncultured Roseivirgaceae bacterium | reverse complement strand
CTTTAGGGCACGGGTTAAAAAATGAAAGTACACCCCAGGGCTTTAGTCCTTTCACTCCACCAACAAAAGGGCTGAAGCCCTGGTTTGCATTGGGATATTCCCACTCCGCGCCCTGAAGGACGGGGCAACAGAGCGTATCGCTGCTCATGCAAAGCCGACGAGGTTTACATGCCGGAGATATTGAGTAAGTGCCTGGCTATGCGAGTCATAGGCTCAACGACGGGAGCATGTTAGAAAAGCATGGATACCATCGGATTTCAGATTTCCCGGGGTCATATCGAACACAAATATCAACCTCCTAACAAGAAACCCTCAAACTTCGGAAAAGCCGGAGTGGAGGGTTTTTTGTTTGGTGAAAAGTGTGGATTTGAAAGTAAATTTTCTTATTTTTTGAATAAAAAAAGCCCCACCTAAGCGGGGCTAAAGGTTTTTACACCTACGGCATATAGCCTTACTGTGATAAGAATTCAATGTGGATTTGATTTCTTGGTAGTGAAATTACATTTTTTATCATAAAAAACATTACGACCATGACAAAAATTTTAGGTCTTGATTTAGGAACAAATAGCATTGGATGGGCAGTGGTGGAGGATGAAAATGGGGAATGTAATCTGCCGAACGACAGTAGTAGACCTCATAAAGGAGTTCATGTTTTTTCTGAAGGCGTGAAACTTGAAAAGGGTAATGAAAAATCAAGGGCCGCTGAAAGAACAGCTTTTAGGAGCGCGAGAAAAATTAAATTCAGACGAAAAATTCGAAAATACCAGACCCTTAAGGCACTTATAAATGCTAAACCAAATAGATTTTGTCCATTAGCGATGGAAGACTTAAAGCTGTGGAGAAATTCGATAGACACCTCAAATGGCAAAATACGGTCTTTCAAACAATACCCAAAAAATGAGGAATTTCTGAAATGGTTGAAAACTGATGACAGCACTCGCAAAAACCCATACTATTTCCGAGATAAGTTTTCCAGGGAAAGATGTGATTGGGAAAATAGTCAGGCTATTGCTTACGAGTTGGGTAGAGCATTTTATCACTTGGCCCAACGTCGGGGGTTTGCAAGCAACAAAATCGATACAGGTGGAGAAGACAAGGTTGAAGATTTGAGAATGCAACTGGAAATCGTTAAGGGAACCTATGACGAAAACACGACCGTTGAAGACCTAAGGGAAAGCCTTGAATTGTTTATAGAGAATTTTAAAGAGGAAGAAGATAAGAAAGTAAAGAACATTCTGAGAAATGTGGATAAAATTCTGAAAGAGAGGCATACCGACCCAAAAATAATTCTTGAGAGCATAGAGAGTATTCTTAACAAACGTGAAAATCTAGGCAAAGTAAAACAAAATATTGCGGACCTTAATGATAAAATAGAACAAACCGGCTGTCAGACACTCGGTCAGTACTTTTACATATTATATCAAGATGATCGTCACAAAGCTGAAAATAAAATCCGCACCAATTATACGGGCAGGGAGGAACACTATCTCAAAGAGTTTGAAACGATCTGCAATATTCAGCAATTGCCTAAAAATCTGACTTTGGAATTAAAGAAAGCCATTTTTTACCAACGTCCATTGAAATCTCAAAAAGGGTTGGTTGGGAAATGTTCCTTTGAAAGCAGCAAGCCCCGATGTCCGGTTTCTCATCCTGATTTTGAGGAATATAGAATGTGGTCCTTTATTAACAACATTGAAGTGAAAGAGGATAATAAATTCAGAAAGTTGCACAATGAGGAGAAGGAAAAAATTCTTGAAAAATTTTACCGAAAGAAAGTTAGCTTTGATTTTAAAGAAATAGCCAGAATTATTCGGACTGACTATCCAAAAAGCTCTAAAGAGGAGCCCGACCCATTTAAGCATTACTTCAACTATAAAGGAAATACTTCTGTATCCGGCTGCCCCATAACTGCAGAATTAATGAGCATATTTGGTAGAAAATGGGAAGAGAAAATAAACTGGAGAGAGCAACTTTACGAAAGCTGGAAAAACAAGACATACATAAATGGTAAAGCCAGAACGCAGAAAGAAGTGCTAAATGAGTTTTGGCATGCTCTGTTCAATGCTGATTTATTAGGTGATAAAAAAGAACTCATCGGCAAAAGTCGGCAGGACAAGCTAAGAGATTTTGCAGAGAGGAACACAAATCTTACTCCGGAGCAGGTCAGAAAATTCAGTAATACTAAAGGTTTAAAAAAGGAGTACGCTAATCTTAGTCTTCATGCTATTCAAAAGATTTCAAAATATTTAAAGCAGGGACTCATCTATTCTCATGCAGTGTTTATGGCTAATATGGAGAAAGTGGTAGATAGAGAAATATGGAAGGATAAAAAAAGCCAATGGGCTATCAGGCAGGGTATTGATAAGATTCTTGAAACACACAGCCTCGATATGAAAGTAGCTACTGTGATTAATACCCAGTTGAAAGAGTGTCGCGAAAATAATTATACCTATTCTAAAGCAACTGAGGCAGGTTATCTGACGGATATTGAAAAGCGCCTGATAGACATATTCGGAAAAAGAGGTTGGAATAAGTTAACGAATAAAGACGATATTCTTCAAAGTACCCATAGGAAGTTCATAGAACGCCTTAAACGCAATATGGGCCTGGGAGAATTTCTTAAGATAGAGCGGATTGACGAGAGGATAATATCGTTCATTAAAGGAGAAAATGAGAATGGCGTGGTGTATTGTAGCGACGAAAAGCAGCTGGAAAATTTATATCATCCTTCTGATATAGAGCGCTTTAAACCTGTTCCTCTTAAGGAAAATGGTAAAGTGATTATTCGAAATGGTAAGCCTCTGCTGGGTCTCGGGAGCCCAACTATTCCATCCATCAAAAATCCAATGGCCATGCGTACTCTACACCAATTACGCAAACTAATTAACGAACTGCTTAAAGAAGATGTGATTGATGAGAAAACCAAAGTACACATAGAATTAGCAAGAGAATTAAATGATGCCAACAAGCGTGCTGCTATTAGACGATACCAGGAAGAGCGCAAAAAGCAAAGAGAATTGTATCGCGCGAAAATCCAGGAATTGTACCAAAAAGAAACCGGAAAAAATATTTCTCCTACTGATGATGACGTATTTAAATTTAGCTTTTGGGTAGAGCAAGATCCCGAACATACGCCTTCGGTTTTTATTTCAGACAGAGATATCGAAAGATACCAGTATTGGGATGAGCAGTATCACCGGTGTATTTACACCGGAAAAACCATATCCTTATCGGACTTTATTGGCCCAAATCCCAAGTTTGATATTGAACACACAATTCCAAGAAGTGTGTCATTTGACAACTCGCAAATGAATAAAACGCTGTGCTACAACAAGTACAATCGGGGAGAAAAGGCAGGAAAATTGCCAATAGAGTGCAAAAATTATGAAAATGCAGAAACTATTGTATTTAGAGATGGGGAACAATGCGACTGTCCAGCTATTTCTATTGGAATCATTGAAAGATGGAAGGAAAAGTACACACAACTGGATAACCAAGTAAAATTACTTATCAAGCGCTCAAAAAGTGCTTCTACCAAGGAGCAGAAAGACAAGATAATACAAGAACGTCATTATGTTACACTTCATCACGACTACTGGAAGGGTAAATATGAACGCTTTACAATGGAGGAAGTTAATGCCGGATTCAAGAACAGTCAGAAAGTAGACACAGGAATAATTACCAGATATGCGCGGGAATTTTTGGCATCGCTGTTCAAAAATAAAAGTGGTAATTCTAATGTCCATTCGGTAAATGGCCAACTGGTAGATGTCTTCCGTAAGGCTTGGGGCTTGCATGAAAAAGAATTGGATGAATATGGTAAGCCAATTTTTGACAATCACGGTATACCCGTGTATAAAGAGAAAGATCGCAGCAATCATGTGCATCATTGCATTGATGCCATCACTATAGCATGTATGACCAAGGATAAATACGATATGATGGCTCATGCTTGGGGCATGGAAGACAAGGGGCAATTGCAAGATGCCCGCAAAGAGATGGAAATGAGTAAACCATGGGTCACATTCACTGAAGACTTGAAGGAAATAGAAAACGAGGTAGCAGTGGTGCATTATAAGAAAGACAACGCACCCAAACAGGCCAAGAAAAAGCTGAGGAAAAGAGGAAGGGTTCAATACAAAGATAAAGAAAAGAAGGAACCAATTTATTTGAAAGGGGATACAATACGAGGGTCTTTGCATCAAGACACATTTTATGGGGCAGTAAAGCAGCCCGATATAGACGAAAAGACTAAGAGGGCAAAATATACTGAAAATGGCGTAATGATTTTAGTTAAAGACAAGGGTGGAAATGATGCAATTCATTATGTGATAAGAAAAAAGCTTGAAGCCATAAAGGGATCAGAAATAGATAAAATTGTAGATAGAGAAGTGAAAGAGAGAGTAAGGAAGGCGGTGGAAGATGGAATATTAAAAATATCTCCAAACGACCAGCAAAAAAATAAAATACTAGGAAAAATATGGATGAATGAAAAAAAGGGTGTTGAAATTAAGAAGGTGAGAGTCTTCTTTTCCAAAACCCCAATGGAAATAAAAGATCACGCTGAACTTTCTAAATCGAGGCTAAAGCATAAGCAAAAAATTTATGCTTTGAATGATGAGAATTATTGTATGGCCATTTACGAAGGAATAAGTAAGAAAGGAAAAATTGAACGAGCCAGTGAATTGGTTAACATGAAAGATGCTGGAGACTACTACAAGCTAAGCAATAAGAATCATCGTCGTCAGTATTCTATAGTGCCAGAAATACATGGAAAAACACAATACCCTCTTAAAGTCGTTATAAAAAAGGGGCAAATGGTATTACTTTATGATAAATATCCGGACGAAATTTGGGAGATGACAGATGCCGTAAAAATGAATTATCTATACGAAATAACGCAATTAGATACGGAAGGGCAATCCATTAAGTTGATGTATCACCAGGAAGCCCGAGAAAATAAAGAAATTACTCAATTCATGGGGTTGAAAAATGGAATGAAAGGGGGAAAGTTGATAGGAAAGTTTAGGGAGTTTCCCTGGATTAAAGTGTCGCCCAACCAGTTTGATGCCTTAGTAGAAGGAGTAGACTTCAAGATCACCCCAACCGGTAAAATCATTAAGCTATGAAACCGTACGATATCAATATAGAATTGCAAGGGCATTAGTTTTAAAGGAAGATCGTAAGGAATAGCATATATGGGCATTCAATTGTTGAAACTTTTGGAAAGCTAAAAACCGTACCGTAATGGCCAACACCAATAACCAACCATTTTATCCGGATAAATACTATCATGTTTATCACCATGCCAATGGGGGAGAAAACCTCTACCGAAGTGAAGAAAACTACCGGTATTTTTTAGAGAGGTATGCGGAGTTTATCGAGCCTATTGCCACAACGTATGCCTACTGTCTGCTTCCCAATCATTTTCATTTGTTGGTAAAAATAAAGTCTGAATTGGAGATAAATGAAAGAGTCGGGGAGGGAACTTTCCAAAAGTTCGAAACTTTTGGAAAGTTTGTGAGCAAGCAATTTTCCAACTTTCTAAGCGCCTACACCCAATCTTACAACAAATACTATAGTCGAAAAGGGAGCCTGTTTATGCAGAATCTCAGACGAAAGCCCATAGACAGTACCGCGTATCTTTGCAATACGCTGCATTATATTCACTACAACCCGGTACATCATCAGTTTTGTAAAAGAATGGAAGACTGGTTGTGGTCGTCTTACACTACCTATCTTCTTGACAAGCGCACTCGTATCGCCCGGGACGAAGCATTACGCTGGTTCGGGAATAGCAATCAATTCGCAGAGTTCCATCGCAAAAAGCCGGACCCTGACATGCTGCTGGAACTCGATTTCTAAAGAAGGACTTTCCAAAAGTTTGGAGCTTTGGGAAAGTTAAAAAAGTTTGGCTATGCTCAAGCAAACCATCACCATATCCAATCCCTACCACCTGAGTACGAAAAACAAACAACTGATCTTGCGGAGTAAGGAGCATGAACAGGAATATTTACGATCCATCGAAGACATTGGCGTGCTTATCCTCGATCATCCGCAGGTGACGTTCAGTCTTAAGCTTATTCAGGAACTCGCTGTGAACAACGTAGCCGTAATCTTCAGCGACGAAAAGCACATGCCTTCGTCGATGTTGTTTCATTTGGATACACATTATATTCAGCAAGAGCGATTCACCAGTCAATTAAACTCATCCGAACCGCTAAGGAAGCAGCTATGGCAGCAAACGGTTAAAGCGAAAATCGTAAACCAGGCGGAAGTACTTCGCTTTCATACTGAAAAAGTGCAACCTTCGAATGAGTTTAATCAACCGTGGAAAGCAATGATGAAAATGGCGTCGGACGTAAAAAGTGGCGATAGCTCTCATCGGGAAGCCAAAGCTGCGCGATTCTATTGGTCAAAACTCTTTTCCGAGGATTTTAAAAGAGAGCGATTTGGAGATGCTCCAAATAACCTGCTAAACTATGGGTATGCCATTATCCGTGGTGCAGTGGCCCGTGCTCTCGTTGCAGCCGGCTTGCTACCCACTATGGGCATTCATCATCATAACCGCTACAATAGCTTCTGCCTGGCAGATGACATTATGGAGCCCTATCGACCTTTTATAGACCGATCGGTAGTGGAGCTTCACCATGAAAATGGTATAGATGAACTGACCACCGAGGTAAAACTTCACTTACAGTCCGCGCTTACGATGGATTGTATCATGAAAGAAAATCGCTCCCCACTCATGGTTGCCATGAACCACACGGCCAATAGCCTGGCGCAGTGTTTTGAAGGAAAAAGAAGGAACGTGTTGTACCCTACACTACCGCAATGAAAAAATACCATGAACGCCTAAATGCATACCGGATCATGTGGCTATTTGTATTCTTCGACCTCCCTACTGCTACCAAAAAAGACAGGCAAAACTACACCGTTTTCAGGAAGCGCCTGCAGCAGGACGGTTTCAGTATGATGCAATATTCGGTGTACATTCGCCATTGTGCCAGCAAAGAAAGTATGGAAGTACATTTGCGGAGAGTAAAGAAAATAGTGCCTAACAAGGGACAGGTAAGCATTTTGAAGATTACCGATAAACAATACGGAGATATTATCAATTTATGGGGCAAAGCCACCAAGCCACTGCAGCCAGCCCCAAAACAGTTGGAACTGTTTTAGCTATTGGGGATCATAACTTTCCAAAAGTTTTGAGCTTTTGGAAAGTTTACAACCGAAATTATCCCGCCCCAAGCGCCGGTATGCTGGCATTTAGCCCATTTTTTTCATCGGATTTTTAGCCAAAAACAAAGGATATCAGAAGGTTACGCTACCAACTAATATCCTCTATTCCACATTGAAATCAAACCACAGCGGTAAAGTGTTCGGTTGGTGGCGGAGATAAATATCCTCTATTCCACATTGAAATCAAACCACAGCTGCCGGTACGGTTACAAGTTCTTCAACGGAATATCCTCTATTCCACATTGAAATCAAACCACAGCTTACCATATTCGTTGAACCCCAGATGGTGTAATATCCTCTATTCCACATTGAAATCAAACCACAGCAAGAGGAGGAGGATGTTGAGGAGCTCAAAGAATATCCTCTATTCCACATTGAAATCAAACCACAGCACATACCCAACCCTGTTTCCTTTTTAACTAATATCCTCTATTCCACATTGAAATCAAACCACAGCTATTGAATGAGGCGGAAGTAATCGCAGCCAAATATCCTCTATTCCACATTGAAATCAAACCACAGCATGGCACCGGCGCTGACCAATCTTGCTTAAAATATCCTCTATTCCACATTGAAATCAAACCACAGCGCTGTTTCCAGTCGGTATATTTTTTCGACGAATATCCTCTATTCCACATTGAAATCAAACCACAGCCTGGAAGAAAAGGTAAAGCAACTGGAGCAAAATATCCTCTATTCCACATTGAAATCAAACCACAGCTTGCGTCAGGCCGCGCCAGCTGGATGCCAGAATATCCTCTATTCCACATTGAAATCAAACCACAGCAGGGAGTACCCTGGAAGCTATAAAGTAGCTAATATCCTCTATTCCACATTGAAATCAAACCACAGCCTTCACGGCAAGGGAATTGGCCTGTGAATTAATATCCTCTATTCCACATTGAAATCAAACCACAGCGGAACCCCTGCGGCGGTAAAACTTTGATACAATATCCTCTATTCCACATTGAAATCAAACCACAGCATCAACAAAGACGTTGAGATAGAAGGAAAGAATATCCTCTATTCCACATTGAAATCAAACCACAGCCGTACACATCACGCACAGGCGTGCTCCAATAATATCCTCTATTCCACATTGAAATCAAACCACAGCTAAACGGCTTTATGGCAAAATCAACGACCGACACAGACCCGGCGAGCAGTACAGACTCTTATCACTATTCCAAATTTCGAAACACACTATCTATCCCCTTCCCAGCGCTCTCAGCATTCTAAAGTGATTTAGGATGGTGCCAAAAAAGCTGCTCTGCACGTAGTAGGGCAGATTGTATTTTTGAGCTGTGGTTTTCACCAGGTGCGACAAATGCCGGTAGTGCACGTGGCTGATGTTGGGAAACAAATGATGCTCTACCTGGAAATTAAGTCCGCCGATAAGCCAGGAGAGAACTTTATTTTTGGGGGAAAAGTCAGATGTGGTCAGCAGTTGGTGGATGGCCCAGTTGTTTTCCAGGTTTCCCTTTTCATCGGGCAGCGGATAGGCCGAGGTAGGCATCACATGTGCCGTCTGGAATACTGTGCTTAATATTACGCCGCTCACAAAATGCATCGCCAGGAAGAGCAGTACGATCCAGTACCACGCCAGCGGCAATACGATCAGGGGAATGACCAGAAACAGGGTAAAGTAAAAAACTTTGGCAATAATCAAATCTACCAGCAGTTGGCGGTATGTTTTCCCCCGGCTCAACGCCACATTCTTTTTTTTATAGTGCCATAGCTTGGTGAAGTCTTTCGCGGTCACCCAGGAAATGGTCATCAGCCCATACAAAAGCCACGCGTACCATTGCTGAAACCGGTGGATTTTGTAAAGCGGTTTATGGGGCGAAAACCTAAGGATGCCCGTTGGGTCGATATCCTCGTCGTGCCCGTCTATATTCGTGTATCCATGGTGCATCGTGTTGTGCTGGTGTCGCCAGTTGGGTGGAAATCCCCCAAGAAGGTAAAGCGACTTGCTGAGCCATTTGTTGACTTTGCGGTTTTTTGAATAAGTGCCGTGGTTGGCGTCGTGCATGAGTGCCATGCCGATGCCGGCCATTCCAAAACCCATCAAAATAAAGGAAATAAAAATACCCGGAAAAGAAGTAACTGCTCCCGAAACCATCAATATATACGGCGCCAGGAACAGCGAAACCATGAACACGGACTTCGCGACCAGGCTGCCGTCGCCATATTTGGAGAGCTGTTTTTTTTCAAAATACTCCTTCACCTTCGTTCTGAGTTCGTTGATGAAGTCAGGGCTTTCCAGTGATGAAAACTTAATTTTATCATAAGTCATAATTTTCTTTTTTTTTTATGTGCTACCGCGTACTGCTATTTCTTAACCCGTACACGGTTCTGAAATGGTAGCCATACACCGCAAAGGTGATGGCGTCAATGAAATATTTGGGTCGTCTGAATAGGATCCACAGTACAAATTTCCAGTACTCGCTTCTTCCTCTGCTCACAATGCCAATGATGAATATCGATTTGAAGAAGGCTTTGATTTGGGAAAGTTCCACCTTTTTTGGGGCGGAGTGTGTGCGGTTGTAGTTGAGCAAAAAACGGCGTACACGCTGATAGTACGGCTTTGCAGAATAGATATTTTTGATGATGGACTTATAGCCTTCCAGCAGCTCGTTGTGATCCATCTTGGGAATGAAATTCATCGACTGGTCGGTGTTGCTTCCAGTGGCTTCGGCGGTGATCCGGTTTTCCTTTTCCAGCCGTTTGTAGAGCTTGGTATTTTTGGGGGCATTCAGCAGGCCCACCATAGCGGATACGATACCGCTCTGTTGGATAAATTCAATTTGCCGCTCAAAGACGCTTGGAGAGTCGCTGTCAAAACCCACGATAAACCCGCCCGAAACCTGTAGGCCGGTGTTTTGTATTTTTTTCACACTTTGCAGCAGGTCCCTGTTTTTATTCTGTGATTTATGGCAGTCGATAAGCGACTTTTCTTCCGGCGTTTCTATGCCAATAAAAGTGGAACTAAATCCTGTTTTCACCATCATCTGCATGAGCGCTGTGTCGTCCGCAAGGTTGATGGAGGTTTGGGTGTTAAAGCTGAAAGGATAGCGGTGTTCTACCATCCACCGGTTCATGGCGGGCAGCAACTCATTTTTTACGGTTTTCCGGTTGCCAATAAAATTGTCATCAACAATCGATACTGTCCCCCGCCAGTTCAGGCGGTACAGCTCATCGAGTTCACTGATGATCTGGGCAGTCGTTTTCATTCTTACCTTGTGTCCCAGCAGCGAAGTGATCTCACAAAAATCGCATCCGTAGGGGCACCCGCGCGTTACCTGCAGGTTCATGGCAGCATAGCTTTGCCTTGCCAGCAGGTGGTAGTCGGGTATGGGTGTGGTGGTAGTATCCGCGTAATGACCGGTCTGGTATATTCTATCCGGCGTGTTTCCATTAGTTAAATCCTCCAGAAACGGAGGCAGGGTAATTTCCGCTTCGTTTAGCACAAAATGATCAATTTGAGGGTAGTTTTGATATTCCTGGGTAAAAAGCGGGCCTCCTGCCACTATTTTTACCTCGTGCTTGCGGCATTCTTCCATCACCCTGTTTACCGATTCTTTCTGGATATACATGGCGCTGATGAAGACGTAGTCGGCCCAGAGCAAATCGCTGGTCTGGAGGGACGACACATTCATGTCCACCAGCCTTTTCTCCCAGGTGGAAGGCAGCATGGCCGATACGGTAATCAACCCTAACGGCGGCACGGCAGCCTTTTTGGAAATGAAGCGCAATGCATGCTTGAAGCTCCAGAACGAATCGGGATATTGGGGATATACCAGCAAAATTTTCATATACCAAAGATATTTCACAGGAATATCCGCCGCAAAAAAAAGGGGTTAACGAGCGGAAATAGTGGCAAAATAAGCTTTAGGTGGGTTAATGCCAAAATGGAGGGGTGAGTGGCATTTACCCCGAAACGTGAATTACAGCGCCTCCTTGAGCTTCAACAAATATTGACGTGAAACGGGAATTTGTTCTTCATACCCTTTGAGGGTGAGCCAGTGGCTGCTATAGTTGGTATTTAGTTTCTGAATAAAATGTGTGTTAACAATACAGGTGCGATGGCAGCGGATAAAATGAGAGTAAGGCTTGAGCTGTTGCTCAATGCTCTTCAAGGTATTCCGCAACAATTTTTTGTGGTACGTGTTGTCTTCTCTGTAGGCGATTTCCACGTAGTTGTCGGCCGATTTTATAAAGGCCACATCGGCAACGGTAAGGCTGATATTTTCGGTGATGTTTTCCGAAACAAATTCTACGGTTTTGTTCAGGTGATCATTTTCATAGTGCTGGAGTTGACGATGGAGTTTTTCTTTTTCCTTAATCAACGATTCATTGTGCTTGTTCATTTCTTCATAAGCGTCTGACAGCCCGAGGATCACCGGGGGTGCCAGGCAGATTATTATCACTTTGAACATGGTGTAAAAAGTGATTTCCACTTGCCCCACATAGCGCAGGTAAAAAGCGTATGCCACCGCACTCAAGACCAGGATGATGAGTCCGCTTAAAAAAGGGTGCAAGGCAAACTCCACGTTTTCATCTTCTTCACTTCGTATGATGAGCCGAAATGACCCCCGCACCACGGCCATAAAAAGAAAGACAATGGCTGCCATTCCCGACACAAAAATGAGGCGATTGTTGAAGTCAAACCTTTGCAAAGAAAAAGGCTCGAAGAAGAGTATAAACAGGAATATCCCGAAACTGATACTCAAATAGATTTTTAGGTCGGTTTTTATGTTGCTAAAAGGGTTCATTGCCACAATTTACGGAAGTTTCTGGTATCATTCGGGCTTTTGGTTTACCGCATTCCGTCGAAGCGAACCGAGGTTGCCGGCCATTGTATGCGCTCTTGTTGTTCATTTCACTTTTTATAACTAAAATTGTTTGGCTTACTTAGAGCAAACTTAAATTTAAATTGAAATGAAAAAGCTGATTTTTATTTTGTCTATCCTTCCTCTCGCAGGAATAATGTCTTTCACGATGTACAGCGCTTCCATCCAAAATTCGGACGATGTGGAAATCCCCGGACATGTGCAAAAAATTATCGATTCCAAGTGTTTCGATTGTCATAGCAAATCGTCAAAATCGCTGAAAGCCAAAACAAAATTGAAATTTGACGAATTGTCAGAATTGTCAAAGGCCAAGCTCGTGGGAAAGTTGGTCGACATTGCCGATGAGGTGGAAGAAGGCGAGATGCCGCCAAAATCATTTCTGAAAAAGAACCCCGACAAGGCCCTGAGCGATGAGGAATCCAAAGCCCTCGTAGAGTGGGCGAAGAAGGCCTCTGATGAACTGATGAAATAAATACTACTTCAACCCCCAACACATGAAATCGACATTAAATATTCATCCTTTGTTTTCACCGAACGAGGATGAATATTTAATCATCCCGAAAGCTTTCGGGATAATCTGACGATTGAAAAACAAATTATATACAGATGAAAAAAATAATTAAATGGATACTGATAGGGCTGGCTGTCGTTTTTGTGATCATTCAGCTTTTCCCTAAAAATCTACCGGAAAACCAACCGGCTGACGACCGTGATATCCTGGCGATGCATGACGTGCCTGCCGAGGTAGCCAATATTCTCAAAGTGGCCTGCTACGACTGCCATTCTAACCAGGTCAACTATCCCTGGTACTCGTACATAGCGCCGGTGAGTTTCCTGATAGCACACGACGTGAACGAGGGCCGGGAGGAGCTTAACTTTTCGGAGTGGGGCGATTATGAAAAAAAGCGAAAAATCAAAAAGCTCGATGAGATCATTGAGGAAACCGAAGAGGGAAAAATGCCGCTGCCCATTTACGTGACGCTTCACAGTGAGGCCGATCTTTCGGAAGAGCAGGTAGCGGCCCTGCACGCATGGGCGGAGGCGCTTACAGAACAACTATTTGATTCCTCTCCGGAAGACACCGTTACAGAGCAGCAAGAGTAGTCGTGCCAAAGTTCCAGGTATAAAAAAACTCCGCAAATCTTCTCATCGAATTTTGCGGAGTTTTTTTTTCGGGTAATCCCGGTAAAGTGTTTTTTAAATTCCTTGATCCCGCATTATTGCAGCGCTTCGGGCTTTTTGTCTTTATAGATAAAATACAGAATGCCAAAGCCTACAATCAGTAAAATGGGCAGTATGCCTATGCTTTGCAGCGCCGCTTTTTCGTTTTGTTCTTCCATTATTCGTCCCATCACGGGCAGAAACATGGCTACAGACACCATTCCTGCGCCACCCAGCAGCGAGAGCCCCAGGGCTC
>CAYUJK010000057.1:11149-13642 GCA_964444895.1 uncultured Roseivirgaceae bacterium | reverse complement strand
TTTTCGGGCGACCAAAGTTTGAATTTTGAATTGAACTCAATGCGGGCAAAACCATTTTCATCTGTCTTGACTTTGTGGCGTAACTTAAGTTCGGGAATTTCAATTTCGATGTCTTGTTTGGACTGGGTTCCATTCACCTGAACCCAACCTAAAACCGTATTCAGGCTCCCCTTTTTTAATTGAATAAAATAGTCTTCTATAAACGTACTATTCGTTTCAATCAAATCCACCTCGCGGGTGATGCCGCCGTAGTTAAACCAGTCGTATCCCAGGCCTGGCAATCCATTCTGTAAGCGCCGGTTATCAACCTTTACGATCAGGGAATTTTGTCCGTCCTTAACTTTGTCTGTTATCTCAAACTGGAACGGCGTAAACCCGCCTTCATGGCTTCCAATTTTTTCGCCATTCAGGTACACGTCAGCCAGATAGTTAACTGCCCCGAAATGGAGAAACAGCCTTTTCCCCGTTTTTATGGAATAATTAAATTGTTTTTTGTACCAGACTGTTCCTTCATAATAAGTGAGTTCGCACATCTGGGAGTTAAAGTCACCCGGCACGTTCAATACCGGGGCGCCTTCGAAGGAATATTCAAAAAAATCGGTCTTTTTCTGAGGCTTTTTCTCCAACCACACTTGTCGATAGTCGCCACTGCCCGATGGGTCGATAATGGCCTGCCATTCGCCGTTCAGGCTTGTCGTAGATCTGGACTGGATATTGATCATGGCGGTTTGGGCATTCACACCACCCGCTAAATGAATAATGGTTAAGAAAGTTAACAGCCATTCTTTCACATCTGTTTTTAGGTATTCCTTCATTACTTGATATTATAAGTATTCATTTCATTGAGAGGATTGTAGAAACGGTATTTTGATGACAACGAAAAACGCAAAAGACACAAAAGAAATTCGTCTTCGACGTTTTGAAAATTGCGATGCAATTTTTCGCGCATTTCGTTGTTTACTCCACTCTCAAAGTAGCCGTTGCTACCGGGAGCGAGCCGCTTTTTGCCGTGACGGTAATCTCGCCCTTTTCATCTGTAGATTGTACAATCGCCAGACATTTTCCCAAATACGCTTCCATCTTATTTCCCTTAAAAGCAGTATGGCTTTGCTGATTGCCATTGCCAACAGCCACGAGTTTACCTGCTCCCTTCACTTCAAATTCAATCGTATTATTAGCAAAAGGAACAGGCACGTTATTGGCATCCAGCACCTGTACAGTCACATAACTCAAATCCTGCCTATTTGCTTTTATCACGTTTCGATCCGGAGAAAGCTTTAATTTAGCAGGCTCTCCTGCGGTTGCAACGGCGAAGGAAACGGCTTTCCCATCTTTGGTTGTACCAGTGGCTTCCAGTGTTCCCGGTTCATAAGGGACTTCCCAAAACAGAAAGGCTTCATTCCTGATGTCCCATTTTCGGGTTCCCAATGACTTTCCGTTTAATTTCAGCTCTACATCGGGGACATTGGTATATACATGGACAGCCAGTGTGTCTCCACTTTTATGGTGGTTCCAATGAGCTTCCACCCTGGGCCAGTTCCAAAAAGAAGCTACATCCCGGTTGCGTGCAGACTCATCCGTTTGTACAGCGATGTATACCATGGGCTCATCGTTCCACAAGGCTTTCCGGAACCAATACCCGGGTTTAGGGAAACCACACATATCTATCACGCCGCAATCAGCTCCTCTCCATGGCCAGTTGGGCCAAGTTTTCCAAAATTCAAACCCGGTGCCTACATGACCAATTCCCGCCTCGCCAAGATAGTCAAAGCCGGTCCACAGGAATTCCCCCGCCACATAATCCTCGAACTGTCCATCGAGCCATTGCTGATACGAGCGCATTTGCCATGCCTTGTGGTCGTGGTACGGGTACATCACCGTTTCCGATCCATAGATCACCCTGTTGGGGTATTTTTCATGGTCTTCCCTATAAAAAGCTTCCTGGTAGTTGTAGCCCACAATATCGAGCATGTCAAGCACCCCAAAATCATTGAAATTGACAATCTCGTTACAGGCCAAGGTAAATGGGCGGGTACTATCATGCTTGCGGGCAGCCTCAAGCAGCATTGGTATAATTTTCTGCGCATTTTCCTTATTGTACTGCTCTCGTACTTCATTACCGATGCTCCAGGCAATCACGGATGGATGATTCCGGTCACGCCTGATCCAATTCTCAATATCTTTTTCATGCCAATCCTCGAAATGCGGGGCATATCCCGCCGGGGTTTTCCCATCTCTCCATTCATCGAAAATTTCATCGATCACTACGAAGCCCATGCTGTCTGCATAAGCGAGCAATTCCGGCGAGGGAGGGTTGTGACTCATTCTGAGCGCATTACAACCCATTTCCTTCAATATTTCCAATTGCCGCTTATGAGTGTCGTCCAGAACCGCGGCGCCCAATGGTCCGCCATCGTGGTGATTATTCACTCCTTTTAGTTTCACGTGTTTTCCATTGAGAAAAAATCCTTCATTCGGATCAAAATGGAAGGT
>CAYUJK010000057.1:0-11049 GCA_964444895.1 uncultured Roseivirgaceae bacterium | reverse complement strand
ATTTACCGTGCGGGCAAATACGCCCCACTGATCGATATGTAGTTTCTCTTTGACCACGAGCCATACATGCCGGTAAATACCCGAACCCGTGTACCACCTTGAATTGGGCTGGTCGGTAGTATTTACCTTTACCGACAAGATATTTTCTTCACCCGTAGGATTCAGGTGAGGAGTTAGGTCGTAATAGAAGGAAGAATACCCATAAGGCCAAATACCCAGATAATGCCCGTTGATCCAGACTTCGCTGTTGCGGTACACGCCATCGAAAAGTACCCAAACCTTTTTATCAGAAAAATCCGGCTCCGTCCTGAAGGTTTTCCTGTACCAACCAATTCCGCTGTAGGCATAGCCGCCACCTGCTCCGGTAGCATAGGCGGAATCGAATGGATGCTCGATGCTGAAATCGTGCGGCACATCCAACAAGCGCCATTCCGAATCATCAAAGCCGGGCTGTTCGGCTCCAGGATGATCGTTTAGCGCAAAGTTCCAATCGAAATTGAAGGGGATTTTAGTGTTATCGGTAGACTGCTCTTTTTTACATGATGTTGAAATCAAAAAAAGCAACAGAACCCATGAAATCTTAGTCATACTTGTATTCATATCCTTAATCCTGATTTCTACTCACTCCAAACCAGTACCCCGGCCGGCTTCAATGTCTTTTCGCCAATCAATACTTTAGCTTTTGCCGGAAGATTGATCGAATAATCGTCGGATGAATAGTTTACCGCCACATAAAACCCATCTCTCCAATACACATACACTCCTGTAGGATAGTCCTCCGTGGTTGCACCGGCTTCCTCATAAGTTCTTTTCAGGATGTCCTTTTCAAGTTTCGAATCTTCCGTATTCACACCGATGTAGGTTACCGTGCCTTTGCCCACCTTGTGTTTTACCACGGCGGCTGTTCCCTTGTAGAATTGGTTGTCATATATAGCCAGGGCTTCGGTGTTTTCACCCGCTTCCAGCAGTTCTGCCCAATTGTTCCACTGATAGTGGGTGGTATTTATACGCACCAGCCCGTTGCCGTGAGGCGATAGCATGTCCGTGGCTTTGATTTTAGCGCCAATGAGCCCGGAGATGGGTGCGGCTTGCTCTGCTTCCCAGAAGTGTCCCCTTCGATCTTTAGTTGCTGTGCGGCAGGTAATGATCAAATGCCCTCCGTTGGCCACATAATTCTCCCACTTCTTCACCAATGCCGAATCGGCCAGTTCGTATGCGGGCACTATCAAAAATTTGTATGGGGAGAAGTCCGCGCTTTCAGAAATAATATCTACCGGCGCCCCCAGGGACTTTGTCACTTCCAGGAACTTTACCGGGTAATGCCAGGCGTCCCACTGGTAGGTTTGCTTTTGCCGGTCGATCGTCCAGTAATTTTCCAGGTTCCAGAGGATGGCAGTGGAGCGGGCATCAAGCTTCTCCGGCACTTTCGCACCCGGCTTGTACAGTTTGCGAAGCGCCCGGATTTCTTCCATGAACTGCTTGTATTCTTCTCCTCCCGGAGAGGGGGTCACACCATCTGTCTGCACAATGCCTGAGTGATACTGCTCGGTGCTGTACAAGATTTGGCGATAACGGTAAGAACAGGCCAGCTTTCCTCCCGATGCAAAGGTGTGGTACAACCACATGCGCACCGTACCCGGTACGAGGAGAGGATTATAAGCACCCCAGTTTACGGGTCCGGGTTGAATTTCCATTACACCTGATACCCCGCCGACGGATTCGTAAAACTCCGCGGCAAAAAGAATAGTCCTGCCATCGCCCAGCCTGAATCCCAGTTCCCCTATGTTGCCGCTACCGCCCGTGGGATAAGCTGTATAGGTAGCAAAATCAAGCTTTTTCGTCCGTGTCGCGTCGGCGCCGGTGGAGACAGCGGTGTAGTTGGTAGTAACGTACTGATCTTGAGAAATATATTTCCGCAATATTCCGGCTTGAAAATCCAGGAACTCGGCCTGGCTATCTGCCGAATATCTTTTGAAATCAAGCAGGGCATGGGGGTTGTTTCCCCACCACCCTACCAGGTTGGTATTGGGGATGATGACCTCGTCGAAGCTGCTGAACCACTGGCTCCAAAAAGCGGCGCCCCAAGCCACATTCAGGGCGTCTATGGTTTTATACTTGTTTTTTAGCCAGGCCCGGAAAGCCTCCTGCGACGAAGGACTGTAGTCGGCAAGGGCGGGGGGTTCATTATCGATCTGCCAGCCCACCACATTTTCGTTTTTTCCATATCGCTTCGCCAGTTCAATTACAATTTTCTCGACGAACACGCGGTATTTGGGGTTGTTGATGGAATTCAGGCCCCGCGTACCATTCTCACCCCGGATATAATGACCGTCCATCCGAAAGGTTTCCGGGTAGTTCACCCGCATCCACGCAGGTGTAGTAGCCGAAGGGGTCGACATGACCACCTTCAGGTTGTTTTTCGCACAGATGTCTATGACTTTGTCCAGCCAAACAAACTCGTACGTTCCTTCTACGGGCTCCATCTTAAACCAGGCAAACTCGGCCAGATGAACAAACTCAAAACCCATTTCAGAAATATTCCTGATGTCGCGTTCCCACTGGCTTTCGTCCCAATGTTCGGGATAATAATAGATGCCCGTTGTGATCAGTTCTTTTTCGGGAAAGAACCGATCGCCTGTCTGCGATTTTGCCGTGAATCCTGCAATGATCAGGATGAGCGTAAATATTAGAGAGTTGGTTTTTTTAAATGGATACATATTGTATTGGTTTCACTAATAAAAACTTGGTGTCTGCGATTATTTTATCGTGTTTAACCCGAAAAATTCTCGGAATTTTTCGCCCTTCGGGTCTGACGATGCTGTCAGACTGTGACTAAAACGTCATCAGCCGAAACCGCACAAAACACTGACTGTCAGTAATATACTTTCCAATTTAGCGTTCTGCCCAATTTAGTTTATTCCTCAGAATTAAGGAACGGTATTTTGTGCTTATCGGGGTTTCGATCATCAATCATTTGGTGACCACTTCCAGTTCGGCATATCCCACAACATCGTCACCCATAGTGTTTTTCAATGCCTGCAGTTTGATGTAGCGGGCTTTTTCCGGGACAAACTTTTTAATCTGCCACACAGGATTATTTTTAATGTTTGAGAATTCTCCGTCCGCTACCTTTTTCCAGTTTACTCCATCCTGCGAAACAAAAAAAACATAGTCGGTGATGATACCGGAACTCCACTTGTTCTGGTCGGGAAGATATCTGAAACCACTCAGGGTTTGTTCGCTACCCAAATCGATGACCATATCCACCGGCATTTTCTTCTCCTTTTGATGCCATACGGTAGCAGCATTTCCATCGAGGATGGCGTAAGCTTTTTCGTCGTCGGTATCGACAATTTTCCAATCTTTCTTAGAGATGTCGAACTTTTCGGTTGTTACGGGACTACTCTTACCTGAGGTGGGGTCATGGGCGATTGCCCTGATCTCTACTTTGCCATCTGCACGAAAAGGGCCTGTATACGTTTTTGACTCCGGGGTTGGTTCGCTGCCATCCAGCGTATAGTAAAAAATGGGTCCTATGTCATTGGTGGAGAGGCTTACTTCACCAGATTGATTTCTGCTAACGGACGGCACATTCAAAAACAAGGGCGCATTGTAAATTCCAATATTCGAAATCACCGGGCAGCTTTTGGAGCCCGTAATAGTGAAGCGGACTTTCGTTGCTTCCACGCTTGGGAAACGGAGGATGCGTTTGTACCCTATGGTCGTTCCGCTGGCCAGTTCCTTCCAGTCTTCATCCACGAATACTTCTACCGTAAAGGATTTCACGCGCTGCCCCAGGCGAATGTATTCCTGTACGAGAAACCGGTTAAACAGTGTCGGATTACCAAGGTCAATAGTCGTCGACGCTGTTGTCACGCTATCGTCAGTAGCCCAATATGTATTTTTATCATTATCTATGGCTTTATCAGCTCCAAACTTGCTGGCATTTCCACGCACATTATCCGCTTCGGCGGTTGCGTTCTCAACCAGGTTTACCGCAAATGTTTCTTTTATTGCCACTGCCATTTCCAGCGCTGCTTTCTCATCTCTTTCGTGGATCAGGCCATTGGGCATGATCGGAAAGTTGAGTAGCAAGGCGCCATTGCGCCCGATAGAATGGTAATAGGTGTCCATGAGCTGAGGGACGGTTTTTACCTTGTCGTCTTCATCGGGATGATAGAACCACTCCGGCCGTATGGAAGTATTTACCTCGGCAGGCACCCAGGAGTCACCATCTTCCAATCCAAAATGCAGCATGCCCCACTCTACTTCTCCTGTTCCATTCAGCAAACTCCAGTTTGTTTCCCCTACAAAGCCTTCTTCAGTCCCCACCCAACGCAGGTCAGCCCTATCGCCGCCATCGTTCCAGATGACAATATTGGGCTGTAGCTCCCGGATCATCTTATAGGTAGGCTGCCAGTCGTAGTAGGTTGTGCGGTCAATTTTGCGGTTCTCGTTGGCGCCACCATAGTAGCCAGTACCGCCATTGGCGCCATCAAACCAAATTTCGAATATTTCGCCATAGTTGGTCAGCAACTCCCTGATCTGGTTCCTGAAATAAGTGATATATTCAGGTCTCCCGTATTCAGGGTGATTCCTGTCCCAGGGAGAAACATAAATTCCCAACTTCAGGCCGTATTCTTCACAGGCATCGGCCAATTCACGTACCACATCCCCTTTACCGTCTTTCCACGGGGCATTTTTCACCGAATATTCGGTGTATTCCGAAGGCCAGAGGCAAAAACCAGAGTGGTGCTTTGCCGTAATGATAATGCCTTTCATTCCAGATTCTTTACAGATCCGGGCCCATTGGCGGGCATCCAGCTCTGTAGGATTAAACAGGTTAATGTCTTCATCTCCATATCCCCACGACTGGTCGGTGTAGGTATTTAAGGAGAAGTGAATAAAAGCGTAATATTCCATTTCCTGCCAGCGCATTTGGTTTTCCGAGGGGACTGGACCGAAGGGGGCCGGAGGCGCTGTCTTAGTGCAGCTAAAGCTGATGAGGCCCAAATAGATAATGAATCCGCTTAAATACTTTTTAATCATAATCTTTTAGTTTACTTAATTTCAATAAACTCCGGCTCATAAGGCGCAATCGTAAAACTATCGTTGTAATTCTTATCAGAAAAGATACTCCTATATTTTCCTTTCATAGAGACAACCTTAGGCTCGCCGCTTACATTCAAATACAAATAATGATTTTTGTCGATCTTCCGTGCCATTACTCCCGAAGGAACATCGGGACCTTTTTTGATTTTTAGTTCACTGATAAGTTCATCGAGCAAAGGATTGAGCACCGCGCCATCTGCCGGAAGACCTACGTATATAGCGCGGCCTTTTCCGTATTTGTTGATTGTCATAATCGGATAATCTTTATCCAGGCTGGTGATGCTACCGATCACTTCCGCACCTTTCGGATCAATAATATCAAATCTCGTCGATTCGGTATCGATGGCGTTTCCTTTATAGCTGAACTCTATCTTTTTGCCTTTATAGGATTTTCTGGAAACCTCATTCATTACCTCGGTTTCCTCGTAGCTTCCCAGCCGTATGCCAAACACATCGCTGAGCAAGCCGGGACGCGTCGAAGCAAACACCTGCCCAGTTGTATCCACCATGGCCGAGTTGGCAGTCATGATTACGGTGCCACCATTTTCCACATAGTGGCGGATTTTGGAGGCCGTTGCTTCATCCATCACCGCTACACCCGGCACAAATAATATTTTGTAATCCAATGTGCTCCTGCTGATCTCCACCACGCGTGCGTCCATGTTGCGCCAGTAAAAAAGGTTCCAGCAGGCCTGGAGCTGGCTGTCATGACTTTCCGGAAAAGACGCGCTTGCAATCTGACTGGGAAATGAAAAGGCCATGCCCACTTCTGCCTGAAGATTATAAGGGAGAAACTTTTCTATCTTCTTAAATTCCGTGGCGATTTGCTTGTACTCCTCGTACTGGCGGTTGGGGACACCGTCCCAGTCGATCAGACCTTGCAGGTACTGTTCTTCGCCTGCCCACATGCTCTGCCAGGTCCACCCACACACCATTTGATTGCCGTACATCAGGGATGCATACGCTGCTTTTCTGATGGAATTCGGGGCGGCAGTCATGGTGGTAAATTCATTGCACCAGAAAGGATTTGGGCTTTCGAGGTGAATGCGCGAGATGCCGAAAGCGGCATTCATCACGCCCCAGTTGGTGGTGAGCGAGCTGCCATAATAAAAGCCACAACCTCCATGCGTCATTTTACCCGAATAAGCAATTGGGGCATAGTCGAAATATTTCATGTGGCTGTAATACCATGCATTGGTATTGGTAAAGGTATTAGGAGCGTTTTTGTTCACTACATCCAATACTTTGACGAGGCATTGATTGACTTCATCGGAGACAAAACGACGAAAGTCCAGGATTTTTTCCGGAGCGCCATTTTTCGAAGCTTCTGTCGGCAGGCCCACTTCATCAAATTGGTTTATCCATCTCGACCAGCGTTGGTTTGCCCAGGCATTGTTCAGGTTTTTTACATTCCCATACTTTGCTTTCAGCCATTCCACAAATCGCTTCCGTACCGTTTCGGAATAGGAAATGGGCCCATCGCCCGATTCATTATCGATGCCAAAGGCCAGCAGTGCCGGGTGTTTTGCATATCGCTTTGACATTACGTCGGTAAAACGCAAGGCATATTTCTGGAAATGAGGGTCGCCCACGTCATCCATGTAGCGATGGTTTGGGTACAGTCTGTTTCCCTTGTCATCGACCACATCAATTGAAGGATATTTTTGGTGCAACCATATAGGCGCCGGGCGGATGGCAATGTCCAGAACAACTTTGATATCTGCCGCTGCCATAAGGTCCATCACCTCATCAAACCAGCCAAAATCGAATTGGCCTTCTGCCGGCTCGTAGCTGTCCCAGGCAAGGTGGCCCAGGCGGACAACGTTGAATCCGGCGGCTTTCATCATTTCAACATCCGTTTTTATCTTTTCGATGTTCTTATTGTCATGGGGATGGTAGTTTACGCCCACGTACAATTGCTGGGCGTTTAGGCTCAGACTAAAAAGGATGCAAACCGCTATCAGTATCCGCTCTTTCATTTTTGGGGGTTATTAGTTTGTCAATCATTCAAGTAAAACAAATTACGAGGCACCGCTGCACCAAATGCTCTAAGGGTGGGCGCCAGTTCCCGTCAACCAGGAATAGGGCTGTACCGGATCTTCCTCAAAATCAAACCAGTCGAAATCGGCCGGATGGGTATTGGCTTTGCCATTTCCTGAGGCGTACATCCCGATGAAGGCGCCGGTAAAGCCGCCTATTACCTCTGTCGATATATCTTTTGTGGCCGCCGTGCCCAAAGAAACTGCCCTCTTGCCTTCCTCCTGTACCCAAAACTGGTATTGCGTATCCGTAGCTGTGATCCTTAAAACAATTTCACCATCAGGAATTTTGACGACTTCCGTGGCGGCCTCTTTCCCTTGCAGAAATTTCCTAAACATGGCCACTCTTTTTCCATTTCTTATTGTAATGACCAAACTCAGATGATTGTCGTCGTTGCCGCGGATTACCAGCCCTGCTTCTTCGTTGGGAGCCACAGGCGTGAAGCGAATTTTTGTGGATGCTGCGATATTAAATGCTGTCTGACGCCGCGCCACATACGCCGGTGAATCTTTTTCTTTAAAGCTGATTTTTGAACCTTTAAGTCGAAGATGGCCGGGGCATTCCGTAAGTGACCAGTCTTCATGGTGGGGATTTCTCAGAAAAGTCCATGACAGGCGCAAATCCGTATTTTCGAAATCGTCGCGTACAGGTTCTTTTTCCCAAGTATGCTCGGGGAGGTTTGGAGCGGCGAATTCTTCCTTCATCACGCCATGATCGCCGGCAATGGGCCAACCATCATCTGTCCAGGTAACGGGGGCGAGAAATGTTTCCCTGCCCAGGTGTTGATACTTTCCGCCTTTTGGCCGGATTCCCAGGCATACCAACCACCAACTGCCATCCTGAAGCTGAACCAAATCGGCGTGACCAATGGCCTGAAAAGGGCTTTCCGGGTTATTCATATTGGAAACTACCGGGTTGTAAGGACTGGCCTCAAAAGGCCCGTACGGCGATTTACTGCGCTGTATTACTTCACGGTGCTCATAGCCGGTGCCGCCTTCGGCAGACATCAAATAATAATAATCATTGATCTTATACATGTGTGGCCCTTCGGGCGATGAGCCGCCTAAACCGGGAGCAATTAACTGTAGTGGTTTGATAAATTGTTTTGATTCCGGATCGTAAGTCGCCACCATGAAGCTTCCTTTGTTATCGGGGCTCACCCAGTACATGCTGTCATTGGCAAATAGTATGGAAGGATCCACATTCCAGTTGCCTATCCAAACCGGATCAGACCAGGGGCCGGCAGGATCAGTTGCCGTTACGTAAAAGGCTCCCTTCGATCCCTCTCCGCCATAGTTGGTGCATGTGACGTAAAAGGTACCATCGCTGTAGCGTATCGCCGGGGCATAATTACCGCCGGATGAACCGGCCCCCATTAAAGGACAATTTGCCTTACTGTCCAATGCGTGACCAATGAGCTTCCAGTGAACCAAATCTTTGCTATGGTATATAGGCACTCCCGGGAAGTATTCAAAAGTAGAGGTGGCCAGATAGAAGTCGTCCCCTACCCTGCAAATACTCGGGTCGGGGTTCATGCCTGTAAGGATTGGGTTTTTGAAAGTGGACTGGCCGAAGAGTATGCTTGCCTGTGAAACCAGGAGAATGGCCAGCAGGGAAATACTTTTTGGTATCATCGATTATTTTATATGTTTAAATTTTAGAGTCGGAAGACCGAAGACGGAAGAGATAGCCTTCTTTGGCTTCCTCGCTTTAGTCTCTTGTATTTTAATCATCCTTCTGTATTCATTTTATCTGACAACAGCAAACTTCATAACAGATGTGCCGCTCGGCGTTCTTACCGACAATAAATAGAACCCGGCGGGGATTTCCGACAAGCCAATTGTGACCGGCGATGTACCGTCGAAATGCCTTTGAAAAGATTGAATTCTGCGACCATTTTGGTCGAAAACGATCATCTCAACGGGTTCTGCCACACCAGAATTCATCTCTACTACCAGGTTATCAGAAACAGGATTTGGATAGATCGTTATGCTCTCTGCCATCGATTCTTCGATTCCGGTTATCGGCGATCCTGATCCCCCTAATAATATGGCAGTAGTAGAAAGGGAGGGTACGGAAATTGTCAAAGAATTGGAGCTTACGGTGGCGGTTCCTTCCTTTAAGGCATTATCTGTATGAGACTCGAACGTCTCGTTTGCCGGCAGTGACGACAGTTGCAGGGTCTGGTAAGTTCCATTATTTACTGAAAATCCATTGAGGTTTATCGTGACACTATGTGCCGCGTTCATATTTCTGTTCACAATAATGACCGTCATCGAATCGGCGGCTTCATTCACAGTAGTGTAGGCCGAGATATTTTCTTCGTTCGAGGAAGTGCTTGAAACGCTATACTTTTTTGCATAGCGACTAAACAGATGTAAAGTCTCCCACATGCCTGTAAACCAATTCCAGGGAGAAAAGAAATCAACGCCGTGATTGGCAAAGGTGCCGAGGTGTGAAGCATAGATAACGGACGCCCGGTTCGGCTCCGAAGGTCCGGGGCTCCATTCACTAAGCCCCAGCGTAATGCCATGATCTTCTCCATAGTGCAGATCAAGCCAATCTTCGATCCGCTGGAAAATATATTCTTTGGTCTGGGATTCATCCCAGCCACCATTGATCTTTTTCACGCCATTTGCCCCGGGGTAGTCGTAATCTTTGTCATAAAATATCCGGTGGTTCTGAAGAGCATCGTTATCCGTTGGGGCGTAGGGATAATGATGGATATCAACCACATCCAGCACCCGGATGCCCGATGCTTTTTCTTCGTCGGCACATCGCTTGATGAAATATTCGAGGAAAGTATAATATTTACCATCTACCGTTATGCCATCCCCTTTCCAATTGTACCAATGCCATTCGCTGGTCAAAACCGGGCCGCTGATTTTTATCTCCGGGAATTTCGCTCTCGCTTTTTTGGCATAGTCGATAAATCGATCCAGGAAATCAGAAGCAGTTATTAACTCCGGCATGATGTCATCGTGCGTCCCATCCCAGATGTCGGCTTCATTGTCCATGCTCCAGTAGAGAAACTGATCCTTATCCAAGCCCAGACCACCCTCACCAAACCAGTGATCGAGAATAGCCACCGAGGAGTCGGCAGGCCATGACATGGTATAGAGACTTGTGTCGCCCTCGACGGCTGTTTTATTTGGGTTTATCCCACTGGTGTTCGGCACTCCGCCGCCGGCAAGGTTTTGACCGTGCCCTTCCCAGTATTGCGATTGGTTAAACTCCCAGTCGTTGAAGTTGTGCTCGGTACTGGAAGCCACCCTGCCCAAAAGCTGAAAGGCAAACATTCCCTGCATATTGGGGTGGTTGTTATCAATATTTTGTGCCATTTCATCCCAGTTGATGCCATACACATTGTTGTACCAATCGGGGTGGCAGGTTATTTTTCTCCGCCAATTATACCGGGTAGCGTTATTGCCGCCATTCATCCGGGCAAAACGCAAGCCTGCATCTTCATAGAAGGAGGCCGGTTTATCAAAGGTATTATTGCGCCCGTAGATATAGGGCGACACAGCTCGTTTGTTCTGCGTGGCATTAACCGTTACGGTAACCGCCTGTGGAAAAGCCAGGTTCAGTGCGGCAACACTCAACGCTGTACATAGTAAATATCTCTTTAGTGAAAAGTGTATCATTTAGAATTCAATTTAATGGCAGGCTTAAAGCAGCCAATTATTCATTCTTAAAAAAACCCATCGTGAGCCTTTGGAAAATGATTCCCTTACTACTTCACGATCGATTTTCAAGCCACGAGCTAAAACTACGTCGCAATGGATAACTCGCCGACTATTTCCTATCCCCAACTTCCAAAGATTAATGAGCAACAAACAATCCTTGAAAATACCGGATTTCTGATCTCCCTTCGCTGCGTCAGCCTGCCTGGCCGGC
>CAYUJK010000056.1:0-13809 GCA_964444895.1 uncultured Roseivirgaceae bacterium | reverse complement strand
TTTCAGGTGTTTCGGGATCATCGGGTGTTTCTTTCACATATTTTTGCTCCTCTTCCGAGTAGTAGTAATAGGTTGAGTCTACCGTTTCGTTGGTACTGTCTACGTCGCGGGGAGAGATGGTAAAACGTTGCCGGCCTTCGGATTCTTCCGGGCTGTCTGTTCCCATTTCCATTTCGCCTTCTTCGTCTTCATATTCAGCTGGCTGATCCTGGCTGTAGGCATAGGGAACCATTGCAAGGCTGAAAAGAAAGATAGCCACAGGTATAATACGGGGTTTCATAAGTTTACATATTTTTGATTTGAACAGAAACTTTCTAACGCAATAGGAGACGCCTATTCTTCTGATGAACAAGCTTTTATACAGGATTCGTATCACTGTCTCATTAAAGACAAGGGCAAGCAAAAAAAGGTTTCCGAAATGAAGGAGAAAATATTGGAGAAAAAGAAGTCCTTCCCCTTTGGCAGGAGAAGGACTTTTAAACTTTTTAGTTTTGTTGCAGGTCAGAAAGGAACGAAATGAGCGTTTGCAGCGGCTAATATGTTTCCGCTAATTTTTCGGCCTCGTCAAATAGTCCCCTGGCAAAATTCAGAATTTCATTGTTTTCGTTGATGATGGGATAAAAGCCTTCATTGCCCCATACACTGCGGGCAAGCTGGGCTTTGGTTCTCAGCTTGATCACGCTTTTAGAGCGGGTAAATCCTTTTTCATCGTAAGGAACGTCCACACTTTCACCAATTTTTACCAGGTCTGCGAGCATCTCATCAGTTACCTCAAACTCGTTTTTGAACTGTTCGAAAGACATCTTTTTGAGCCTCTTCTCGTGTTTTTCCTGCAGTTTCAACGTGAACTCCCGCATGGCATTGGAGAAAAACAACTTGTTCAGGTACGAGGAATTGTTGCTGGTATCGAGGGGCACGAAGAAATCGGGCATGATACCACCGCCGCCGTATACCACCCTGCCCCGCCGGGTTTCGTATTTAAGGCTGTCATTAAACTTTATGCTATCGGCATGGAAAAATTCGCCATGCATAAACCGGTTTTGCTGGTCTTCCATATAATCTTTCAGGTCACCATTGTAAGGCTTTTGGATCGACCTTCCGCTGGGCGTATAGTACCGGGAAATGGTGAGCCGGAGTTCGCTGCCATCAGATAGCGGTATGGGTTGCTGCACGAGGCCTTTTCCGAACGACCGCCTTCCTACAATCAGGGCCCTGTCGTTGTCCTGGAGTGCGCCGGCTACAATCTCCGATCCGGAAGCGCTTCCCTCATCGATGAGTACGATCACGGGGCCTTCTTCGAACAACCCCTGCTTTCTGGCCCGGAATTCCGCGTTGAACCGGCCTTCCTTCCCTTTTTGCGAAACAATCACCACGTCGCCGCCCAGCAATTCATCGGCCATATTCACAGCCCTGTCCATGTAGCCGCCGGGATTACTTTGCAGGTCAAGCACCAGTTGTTTCATTCCCTGGTCGTTCAGTTTTTGCACGGCTTCCACGAATTCGGTATAGGTGGTGGCAGAAAAGCGGGAAACCTTGATGTAGCCCGTTTTGTTGTCAATCATGTAAGAAACGTCTACCGAAAATTGGGGGATTTTGTCTCTCACAATGGTAAAATAGATCAATTCTGCCTCACCCTTTCGCTTGATGCCCACCGTTACTTCCGTGCCGCGTGTGCCCCGTAGCCTGTCGATCACTCCGCGGTTCGAAATGTTCACGCCGGCCACGGTTTCGTCGTCTATCTTCACAATTTTATCTCCCGCCAGAATACCTACTTTTTCTGAAGGCCCACCTGAAAGTGGCGCTACAACGTATATGGTGTCCTTTATCACATTAAACTCGATGCCGATGCCGTCAAACTCGCCTTTCAGCTCGTCGTTGGAGAGCTTGGCCTCCTCCGCGGGTATGTACACCGTGTGCGGATCGAGTTCCTCCAGCATCTTGGTGATGGCCATTTCTACCAGGTCTTCGGTGTTCACTTCATCCACATACGCCTTGTCTACCGCCGTCAGGATTTCACGGAATTTCATCAGACTGGTGATCAGGGAGTCGTCGCGCGACTCGGTATTCATAATGTTGGCCCCCAGCAATATACCCGCCGCCAGGCCTATGGATAAGATTATGGGTATTCTAATTTGAAATTTGGTGTTTTTGATCTTGCTCACGTTCTTCGGTGTTTTTTGTAAAACATTTGAAAAGTTAAAACTAACAATATTGAATTTGTTTTCCTTACGATGGCTCCTGAATGTCGGGGCCACATATAGATAACTGACAAACAGCCTTTTCGATTTCATAAATAAGTTGAAAATAATCAACTTTCAATGTCTCAATCCATTATATTTGCAAATTAACCCCGAACTAAATGGACTCTAACAGGAAAATCACAGAACTTGTTAACGAAAATTATGTGTACGGGTATATACTTTACTACCTCGGAATACAATTTTACAACTATTCTGAAAAGACCCTGGAAGAAGCCTGCCGCGAACAGGGCCTGAATGTAAAAAAGGTGATCAAAAACCTCGAAGCCCTGAACAGCCAGTCGGAAGAGCAAGATATTGCGCTAAAAAAATACCCCATTCACCTCATCATTGAGTACCTGATCCACGCGCACTATAAATTTGTAAAGAAGAGGCTCCCGTACCTGGCCCGGCTCATTGAAAATATTCCCGAAGACCCCGACGTAAATCCGGTAGTGACCGACCTCAAGTTTGTGTTCCCCATTTTTGTGGAGGATTTTATTCAGCACATTTATATGGAAGAGGACACCTTGTTTCATTATATCAACCTGCTGGATAAGGCGTCAAGAAAGGAGGGCAATCTATGGGAAGTATATAGTAAAATGGAAAAGTTTTCCATCCAGCAGTTCGCCATAGAGCACGACGTGCACGACGATGACATGGAGGGTATTACCCAGATCACCGATAATTTTAAGATGGGCGAATCTGACCATCTGCTGCTGAAAGTGGCCCTTTCAGAGCTGAAAAATTTCCAGAACGAACTCAGCATACACGCCAAAATTGAAAATGAAATCCTCTTCCCCAAAGCGCTGGAGTTGGAGAAAAAAGTGAAAAACATCATAAGGAGCAAGATCAGGCACAACTGATGGGGCGCATTTTGGCTATAGACTACGGCAGAAAAAGGGTGGGAATTGCCGCTACTGACCCCTTGAAGATCATCGCATCACCTCTCGAAACCATTCCCGCACACGAAATCATCCCTTTTCTCGAAAACTATTTGAAAAAAGAAGAAGTGGAAAGCATCGTAGTAGGTATGCCTACCCGGCTTGACAACTCCGATACCGACGTGACGCAGGAGGTAGTGAGGCTGATAGCGAAACTCAAAGATAAATTTCCCGCCGTGCAGGTATATGAAGAAGACGAGCGATTTACTTCCAAAATGGCGTTGGAAGCTGCGATAGCCAGCGGCATGAAGAAAAAAGACCGCCGAAACAAAGGCAACATCGACAAAATAAGCGCTGCTATCATCTTGCAGTCATTTCTAAGCCGCACCACATTTTAACCCGGAAACTTCACTGATTTTCCGCCCAGAGAGCCGGTATCATCCCGGAATGTTTAGCCTAAGTTCAGTATGTTTTGAAGGAATGAGGCGATGTAGGTATTGATGGAAAGAGAGATAACCAACAATGCCAGCAGCAGAAATTGCTCATACGCTTTTTTGATAATGATAAAGGGCGTCAACACCACCAGGTCGAACAGCAATATCACCGGCACTAAAAAATACCAGTTGTAGCCTTTGAGGAAAGAAGATGCCGCAGCGAAGGCATAGAGTCCGTGAAAAGCAAAAAGAAAAAGGTAAAAATATATTTCTCCGCGTTTCATCTTCACAGGATTTTTCTTCAGCAGTATGAGGGAATCGCTCACGCCGATCATCGAGAAAATCAACAAGGCCATTAGCAACAAAGCTACTGACAGCTCGAAAGGGAGTTTGTTGAATGAAAAAAGCCCAATGTTGTAAAAGACAAATGCCAATAAGCTATAAATGGCATACTTGAGATAGGAAGGGTTTGCCTTCCGGTTGTTGTAATAGTCAAGGGTAAACTTGCCCAATATCAGCCCCGCACCTAACATTTCAAGGATTTTCAGGTTTTTGGCGATGGCCAGGCCCAGGTATTGGCTCACCACGGTAGCCACAATTACCACCAAAACGGTATATACTAAGCTCTTCATAATCTTCTTATTATTCCCCGGCGAAATTAGCTTTCCTTTGGGGATAAAAAAATAAAAATTTTTATATCAAAATAGTTAAAAAAAATATTATTATAGTTATATTTGTAGCTCGTTGTCAAAAAGAACTTTTTAACCTCATTACCCCGATGATAGCAAACAAGATTTTGGTGAGTGGCCTGGCGCTTTATTTACTTACGGTACTTTTTAGCGCCTACCAGCTTCCGGGCACCCTGGAATTGGCGATTTTCTCCATACCTACGGTTTCGCTGTTGCTGTTTCGCTATCACCGAATTCATCTGAAAGGTGAGAAAAACGTGTTTGTGAAATTCTTTTCCCTGATCATGAGTATTTTTATTTCCATATCGCTCATGATCCCTGTGCTTACCATCAGGGACAACACCCTCCTCAACATCAACCAGTTTTTGCTGATGAGCTGGGTGATGCTTATCTCGCTCAATATGATCTATTATGGGTACTACTTGTTTTATACCCGGCGCAAAAGCTACAAGATGGGCTACTTCATTATCGTGATCGCCTGCGTCATCTTCTTGCTGGGCACGTGCATCAGCTATTATTTTTCCAACGAGTACATTGAGCTGAAGTACATCACGTTCCTTTCCTTGTCGCTGCTTTCCCTGTATTTGTTTTACCAATTTGCGATGAAGAAGACTATGCCACGTATAGAGTTGGGAGGTTCGCTGTTAATCGGCGGCGTCTTTATCTACATGGTAGACCTGGTATTGCTGATGGTAGCTTAAAAACAATTTTTTCTTTTTAATTTTAGGGCTGAATTGCACAAGGACAGGGTGAGCTTACTGGTGTAGCAAAATGGTCATGTGCGTACCGCTTCACGCTTATTTTTCATGTTTAAATATACGCTTGGATTTCTTCTCATACTATGCACTTTTCAGGCGGCCATGTCGCAGGAGAGAGGGGGCGGAGAACCTCCATTCACAACGCCCAATACCCACACCAATCCCAATCCTGATCCCAAAGGCGACCGACCCAAACGCAGGGAGATCAAGTACATTATAAAAAAGGACACGAAGGGCTTTCTCCCGGGAAACAAGTGTTATGAAGAAGTAACCCGCGGTATGGGCTTTCAATACCTGGCGGTGCCCAAGGGTCAGGCCTACTACGAAACAGAGTTTGACCGAAACCTGCACAACCTTGGCGCAAAAATCATCATCTTGCTACGAAACGGTATTTTTTGGAAAATAAAAGTGAACAAGGCCTACAAGAAATGCAAATATGGCTACCGGGACTTGAATGGTTAATCCTGGAGAATATTCGTCATAAAGGTGGACTTTGAAAACAGCCATAGAATAAAGCAGACGAGTGCCCATTTCAGGTACACGGGGTAGTAATCGGTAGTATCTTTGAAGTGGCTTTCCTTTATTTCGGCTTTTTCCAGCTCGTCTATTTCTTCAAACACCCTCAGCAGGGCTTCGTTGTACGTAGCGCGGTAAAACTTGCCGCTGCCGATGTCGGCTATTTGCCGCAGCGTGGTTTCGTCAAGGTTGTTGTCAATGTAACGCACCTGGCCAAAGGGACCTCTGCCCACTGGCACCTTGCCTTCCTTTCCCACTGCGATGGTGTATATTTTGATGTTGTAGGCGCTGGCCAGTTTAGCGGCCGTGATGGGGTCGATATTGCCTGCGTTGCTATCGCCGTCGCTCAGTAGTATGATTACCTTTGACTTCGAGTCAGACTCGCGCATGCGATTGATGGCTACTGCCAGCGCGCTCCCAATGGCGGTACCCCGCGCTTCAATCTTGGAAAAATCGATGTCTTTTATATAGGTTTTCAGCAATTCATAGTCGGTCGTAAGCGGAGCCAGCGAGTAGGCGTCACCGGAAAAAATGACCAGGCCTATCCTATCCTGAAAACGACCCCTGACGAAATCCATCGAAACGGCTTTGGCGGCCTCCAGTCGATCGGGCTCAAAGTCCATCAGCCTCATGGATTCGGAAATGTCGATTACCAGCATAATGTCGATTCCTTCCGTCCACCGGTCTATCTTTTCATTGGTTTTTTGGGGCCGGGCAAGCGCAAGCATCAAGTTGGTCAGCGCAAAAATGATCAATATGGCGGGAATAAACCGGAAAAGACTGGTGTAGTCAAAGTCGAGCTTCCCTTTGGTAAGTGCCACGGTAAGCCGGGGTGAAATGCGGTAGTTGACAAGCCAGCGAAGTAAAAACAACAGCAGCACTACCGGAACGAGATATAGTACCACCGTGTATTCCCACACAAAGTCAAACAGTACTTGTGGGGAAAACCACCGCAGCGATATCCATTTTTCTACTTCGGGTGTAATTTCATCCATGTTTCAATTCCTCAATTTTCCGTTGAACCCTCGCATTTGCAAAGTCTTCCATCACCTTGAGGCTCACTTCTTTTTGCTCCTGACCGTGATCGGAATACAGCGACCTGTCGATGTCCTTTAGAGAGGTCAACAGCGCGTTGTCATTGTATAAGGCCGAAATCTCTTTGGTAGTTAGTTTGGTAAATGGCTGCTTTTCCAACTGCTCCATGTACGACTTCCACAGCTTTAGCAGGTCTTCGGTTATTTTCTTGTCGGGCGAAATGAGCGATTGATGGCGAAGCGCTTCGTATTTTTTCATGAACCTCCTGTGTGCCCGCTCTATTTTCCTGGTTTTTAGCAGGCTCCAAATTCGCCGGCCAAACACCACCGCCACCAAGCCAACCAAAATGAAAAAAAACCCCAGGCCGATGGCCCAGTAGATGTAGTTGAAATCCTCCTCTACAGGGGCATATTGGGTATTGTTTTTGGTCTGCGGTTCTTCGGGCAGCTCATCGATCATCTGTACCAGGTACACGCTGTCAATATTGGAATAGTACTTCACTGAGTCAGCATCCTTGAGCAGAAAGGCAGGCACGCTGAGGTACAGCACCGGCTCTATTTCAAACGTCGCCAGGGTATATACTACACTATCGGTGAGGTAGCTGCTGTCGGCCCTGGTAGTAAAAATTTCGCGATCTACGTACTCGAATGGGAAAAAGTCATAGTTGGCGCCCGGAAATACCAGGTCTGCATCGCGGGGATACGTGTAGGAAAACGCGTATTTCACATGCTCTCCGATCTTTGCGGAATCGGCCAGAAACATGCCCTGCGGCACAAGCGGAGGATGTTGTGCCCTGGCAGCTGCAGCCAGCAGTACAATCAGAAGGAATGTCAGGGTATATTTATGCAATTTTCTTCGCTTTATTCCTCACTTTAAACAGCCTGATCAATTTCGGTACGTAGTCCTCGTCTGTCAACACATTCAAATAGTTCGCCTGAATTTTATTGCAAAAAGCTTCCAGGTCGTTTTTTCCACGTGCAAATGTATTTTTTAAATTTTTTCTGAACAAAGGCGACGATGTATTTACCCATATTGTCTTGTTGCTCTCTTTGTCGTAGAGGGGAATGATACCCAGTTTCGGCAGGTTGGTTTCGCGTTTGTCATTGATGTGGATCACAATCAGGTCGTGTTTTTGGGCAATGGCCCTCAAATGGTGCTCATAGCCTTCGTCAATAAAATCGGACACCACAATAATGACGCTCTTGCGCTTCACCAGTGCCAGGGTAGACTTCAAGGCCTTGCTAAGGTCCGTTTTTCGAGATTTGGGTGCGAGCTTGATCAATTCTGAGATAAACAGGTAGGCGTGCTTTTCGCCTTTGCCGGGTTTCAGGTATTTTTCCTTTTGATCGGAGAAGCATATAAGGCCGGTAAGGCTCTGCTCTGACACCGCCGAAAGGCACAATACCCCGCAGATTTCCCGTGCAATATCAATTTTTTGCTGATTGGGATTGCCGATCTCCTGTGATGCCGACACGTCCAGCAGAAAAAAGACGCTCTGTTCTTTTTCTTCTTTAAACGTTTTTACAAATGTACCGTGCCCCTTCGCCGATACGTTCCAGTCGATGGCGCGCACGTCATCACCATACTGGTACGATCGCACGTCGTCAAATTCCAGGCCCGACCCCTTAAAAACAGAATGGAAATCGCCCTGCATCTGCGAGTTGATGGCCTTGCGAATCCGTATCTGGTAGTTCCTGAGCTTTTTTACCAGCTCTCTCATGCGTTAAAAACCTTTATCTTTAGAACTTATTTGAGTAGTTTTGCAGCCGTGAAAATACAATATTTAATCTTTTTTTCAGCCTTTTTGCTTTCATGCAACAAAACGGACAAAGTGCCGGCGGAATTGTACGGTCAGGAGCAAATGGCTGCGATCATGAAAGACATCTACCTTCTTGAATTTAAAATAACAGAACTGAGGGTACGAGCCGATTCGGCCGCGGCGGTTTTCGAAAAATACCAGCGCGAATATTTTGAGCAAAACAACCTGGACACCGGCACGTACCGGGCGTCGTACGAATTTTACCTCTCGCGGCCCGATCTGCTGGAGCAGGTGTATGCCATCATAGCCGACAGTCTGAGCCTCAAAAGCCGGATGGAAGAAAAGGCAGCAGAGGAACAAAGCTCGCCGCAGCCGGCAGATTCGCTGAAAATAAGAATGCCGGACTCGGCAAATGTAGTAAAACCATAGCATAGCTGATTTCCTTTCATGAATTTTCCGGTCAATATTGAACAAAAGCTCGGCTTCGACAAAATCAAACACGACATACAGTCGGCCTGCCGCAGTGAACTGAGTGCCCGCGAGGCAGAGAAAATCAACTTCCTTGCCAATAAGGCCCGGGTAGATAAGCTGCTGCAGCAAACGCAGGAGTTTTGCCACATTCTCGCTTCTTCGGAAAACTACCTGCCGGTGAGCCAGATAGACTCGCTGGAATGGATGGAAAAAATCAAAATAGAGGGGTCTTTCGTGGGGAGTGAAGAACTGAACACCATCCGGATATTCCTGGAAAGCGCCATCGAAAACCTCCTGTTTTTCAGGGACAAGAAAGTGAAGTACCCGGGCCTGTTTCGCCTGGTAGAAAGGCTCGCCGTAGACGAAGACCTGCCCGCCCGGATCTATGCAAAAATAGATGAAAAGGGCGAGGTGCGCGATAATGCCACACCCGAGTTGCGCAGAATAAGAGGAGAAATTATTTTGCTGGAAAACCGCACGCGGCAGGTGGTACAAAAGATCATCTCCAAAGCGCGGCAGGACGGCATATCACCCGACGACTCCAGCCTTACCATCCGCAACGGACGCCTGGTGATCCCGGTGAAAGCGGAGTATAAGCGGCAGTTCAAGGGCTTTATCCACGACGAATCGGCCACGGGCCAAACAACCTACATAGAACCCGCCGAAGCCCTGGAGCTTAACAACGAAATCCTGGAACTGCGCTACCGTGAGAAGCGCGAGATCATCAAAATACTGACCGAGCTCTGCGGCCTGCTCCGGGCCGACTATGAGGGTATTGGCCGCCTTTACCGCACTGCCGCCATCCTGGATTTTATAAGGGCTAAGGCTGCGTATGCCAACAAGATATCGGCTTCCATTCCCGAAATCCACTCGTCACGGGCAGTAGACTTGCGAAAGGCACGCCACCCCGTGCTGGAATCGAGCCTGGCAAAGCAGGGAAAAAAAATAGTGCCTATTGATATCACGCTAACAGAAAAGGACAGAATACTGGTGATATCAGGGCCAAACGCCGGCGGAAAGTCCGTGAGCCTGAAGACCCTGGGGCTGATGCAGTACATGCTTCAGTGTGGGATTCCCATTCCCGTAGAAGAAGGCTCGAAAACGGGGATTTTTCAGCAGATTTTCATCGATATCGGCGATGAGCAGTCCATGGAAAACGACCTGAGTACCTACAGTTCTCACTTGCAGCACATGGCCCACTTCGTAGCCCATGCCAACAATTCTACTCTAATCCTTATCGATGAGTTTGGCACGGGCACGGACCCGAAATTCGGGGGTGCTATTGCTGAGGCCATCCTGTTTGAGCTGGTGAAGAAGGGGGCCTACGGCGCCATCTCCACCCACTATTCCAACCTGAAGAAGCTGGCCGAAAAGACCACAGGGCTCATCAATGCCCGTATGCGGTACGACGTGGCGCAGTTAGAACCGCTGTTTCAGCTGGAAACGGGTCGTCCCGGTAGCTCCTTTGCGCTGGAAATAGCCCGCAAAATAGGCCTGCCCGACGACCTGATACGCCAGGCGCGCAAAAATATCGGCTACGATGAGGTGCAACTGGACAGCCTGCTGAATGAGCTGGAAAAAGAAAAGGATGAGGCCATGAAGCGGGCGGAGGCGATAGAGCGAAAGGAAAAGCTGCTGGACATAACGCAAAAAAACTACGAAGAGCTAAAAGCCGAACTGGAAAACCGGAAAAAGGAGATCATCAATGCTGCCAAGGCCGAGGCACTGGGGATAGTCGCTGGCGCCAACAAAAAAATAGAATCGGCCATTTACGAGATAAAGGCATCAAAAGCGCAGAAAGAAGAGATAAAGGCACAAAAGGAAGCGATCGTGAAGCTGAAGGAAAAGCTGCGCCCGGAAAAAATCAGTAAGCCCACCGTGAAGGTGCTGAAAGGCCCCCTGCACATAGGCGACCGCGTGCGGATCAAAGGCCAGGAAACCGTAGGAGAAGTGATTCGATTGACCAGGAAAAGTGCGGAAGTTTCGTTTGGCGCCATTAAGTCGAAAATCGACATGGCCAAGCTGGAAAAGGTGGGCGCCGCTATGGCAAAAGTGCATCAACCCACCGCCACCAAAGCGGTAAACTTTGATGTGAACGAGCGCCGCTCCAACTTTTCGTCGGAGCTGGACCTGCGCGGCAAGCGAGTAGAAGAAGCGTACGAGGAGCTTACGCGGTTTTTGGACCACGCCATCATGTTTTCCCTTCCCACGCTCAAGATCATCCACGGCAAGGGCGACGGTGTGCTGCGCAGCTATGTGCGGCAGGAACTGCGCCAATACCGGCAAGTAGAAAAAATCGAAAGCGAGCACGCCGACCGCGGCGGTGACGGCATTACGCTGGTGTATTTGAGGTAGGGGGTAATCAGAAGATGCCTTTGATGGTCTATCTTGTCAATTTCCAACACGCATTTTCCTGTTTTGTATGGGTCTGACATTGCTATTAAAATTTATCGCCCGTTAGGAGAATAAAACCTGGTGAACCCACAGGCAGGAGATAGCGATACAATCGCAGTTCTCACAAGTCACTGCCTACTGCAGACTGGCCTGCCTGCCGCAGGCTGGCCCGCCTGCCACGCTTGGAACTGTGCACCGGCGCGCAGGCCCGCCTGCCACGCCAGGGCCTATGCTACGGCGGGCAGGCTCGTTGCACTTGTCCGCCGTTAGGAGGAAACCAGGACTATGAGGGTAAACGAGCGCTATTGAGGTATAGGACCTCTTTTAGCAAAATCACTGTTAACTTCTATCTATTTTCGTCATCCGGAGCATTAACTTTTATGCTAACAAAGCATGCATACTACCTGTCAGGTATTCATGCGCGGGCACCACGTGAATAACATGCTTTCCTTCCCGGATAACGTCCTTCTGATTTGCCGTAATAATTACTCCTTGGTTGCGGTTAAAAAATGTAAGCGCCTCAGAAATCCCTTTCATTTCGCGTTGTTCATTGTCGCCGTTCAAGTCCCAACATACCTGGATGATTTGCCTCACTTGTCCCTGTTTGGTTTCTACGAAGTCGCATTCGCTTTCATTTTCGTTAAAATAATATATTTCTTTTCCCTGGCGTCGCAGTTCGCAGTAAATCGCATTTTCCAACAAACGGCCATTGTCTTTAGTGAAAGAAGTACTTCCCGCTTTCACCAAACCAGTGTCATTGATATATATTTTTTTTGGGGCCAGCATTTGCGACTTTACCGAATACGCAAATCTGGGCACGACATGTATCAAATAAGACGACTCCAAAAATGAAAAATATTCAAGTATGGTGGAAGGCGATTTCACACCCACAGCATTTGTCAATTTGCTTGGAGACATTGGTCTTGCGATATTGGAAAGCAAGTAAGAAGTAAGTCTTTTTATCGAAGATGCATCCCTGATCCCGTGCCGGACTATGATGTCCCGATGGATAATATCTTCTATCAAATAGCTAAGTATTTCCCTATCTCCTGATTTTACTACTTCCGGGAAACCCCCTGTTTGCAAATATTCACCGAAAGATTTTGGGCTTGGTTCCAACTTTTCAAACGAGATGAATTCCCGGTATGAAAACGGAAAGAGTTCTTTAGTGACATGCCGCCCTGTCAGCTTAGTTCCCAGTTCACGGCTTAGCAAGCTGGCGTTTGAACCTGTAACGACTATATTGTAGCCTTGGTCCAGCTTTTGCCGGATGTATATTTCCCAACCTTTGATTATTTGTATTTCATCAAAAAACAAAGCTCTTAAACCCGAAGCGTTGACAACTTGGTCTAATAATATAAAGTCGGCGGTTTGAAACTCATACAACCGAATATCTTCAAAATTGAAGTAAAAAAAATCCTGATGATGCTTTTTAATGAATTGGTGCATCAGCGTGCTTTTCCCGCACCGGCGGATTCCGGCAATGATCAGGGCATGGGACTGGAGGTTGGGCAGTGAGGCCAACGCATCACGTTGCAAACCTAAATTGGCGCTGTTGAGATGCGCCTTTTGTTCTTTTGCAATTTGCTCTAAAACAGATTGTTTCATCTCTACTCCTATCTCTCATAAAGGTAGAAATATTTCATTACAAACGAAATAAATATACTGTTGGCAATAAAATATTTACTGCAGTACAAATGGAATACGTGTGGCTATTAGACCTGCGAGAAGAATGTCGATACTATGTTATCCTGTCAATGATGATCTGTCGGGTAGTCGATACGTTGCAAAAGTGCGTACGGGATATTCAATTGCGATATATCCGAATACTTTCAGATCGCCTTTCTCACAAGTCACTGCCTACCGTAGGCTGGCCAGCCTGCCGCAGGCAGGCCAGCCTGCCTCGCTTGGAACTGTGCACCGGCGCGCAGGCTCGTTGCAAATGGCGGCGATTTGGGGTATATTTGCATATCATCTATAATAATAGATAAGCCCCTGATATGAAAGCTATAAATATAACCGCATATACCGACGACGCTTCACAAATAGAAGCCATAAAAGCCGTCATCAAAGCTTTTAAAATAAAGTACAAGATTACTAAGGCCGATGATGTAGAAAGCCCGTACAATCCGGATTTTGTGGCCATGATAAAGCAAGGTGAAAAAGATTTGAAAAAAGGGAAAGGCGTTAAAATGACTTTAGGCGACCTGGAAAACCTATGCAAATAATATACACACCAAAAGCAAAGGAACATCTTGACTTTTGGGCCAATACTGGTAATTTACCCGTCTAAAGAAAATAGTAAAACTTACCAAGGCTATCATCGAGAACCCTTACAAAGGTATTGGCAAGCCGGAACCATTAAAACATGAGCTTGCTGGTTATTGGTCACGCAGGATTACCCAAGAACACCGTTACGTTTATTCAATTGTCGGAGACACCCTTGTTGTTGCTTCGCTTAAAGGGCACTATGAATAAGGCGCTCTTCTCCATAGGTTTCAAAAATGCGTAAGGGAGATTCAGTTGCGATATAATCGCAGTTCTCGCAAGTCCTCGTTGCAAACGAGGACTATAAGGGGTATTCAGCCTTAAAGTTACTAGGGTCTCCGGCTACATCAATTCTTCCCAGTTC
>CAYUJK010000055.1:0-13977 GCA_964444895.1 uncultured Roseivirgaceae bacterium | reverse complement strand
TGGGGATTTTACCCGATTTCAGTTTGTTGACTTTTCGCTCATCAATGTCAACGCAGGTAACGTGATTGCCTAATTCGGAAAAACAGGTTCCGGTAACAAGGCCAACATATCCGGTTCCTACTACTGCTATTTTCATCTTTATGTTTTTTATTTTCGTTTGTCAGATTGTTCAAGAAAGCTATGGGTTAAAACCCCGCCATATTCCGTCTCCTTTTTGTTGGTGTTTCCACCATTGGCGGCTTTATCCGGCGATTTTAGGCTGCCAAAATTATAAAAATTTTTAGAAAAAATAGTACTTAAGAGATATTTTTAATTTTATTTTTTTGTGCATTCAGAAAGCCGCTCACTATCAATGGTTTTACTTCAAAATAAACCTGTGTAGATCTCCAGCCATTCTTGCAGGCTTCACTGCTGCCAGTAAGGTAATAATGGTGATCACCAGTATGATGTACACGTAGTCCATTCCTAATATCTTCACGGGATAATTATCCATTACGGAGGTTGTCATCCCCAATTTTACGAAGCCATACTCCTTCTGAATAATACACACCAGCGTGCCCAAAACAAGGCCAACGCCCAATCCTGCGGTCGAAATCATGATGCTTATCCACAAAAAAACTCTTTTCACTACTTTCTTATCAATCCCCAGCGAAAACAACACAGAAATATCTTTCTGCTTATCAATCGCCAGCATTGTCAACGAAAAAAAAGAATTGAACGAAAGAATAGAGACAATAAGTGCGACAATCAGAAACACAATCAATTTCTCTAGTTTCACCGCTTTGATGAGGCTGGCATGTTGTTCTTCGGAGTCCAACACACTAAAGCCTTCTCCCAACTCTGCCTTTAACTTTTTCTTAACTGATGAGACGGTATAGCCATCAACTACCTTTATTTCCAGGTAAGACCTCCTGTTCTCATAATCCATAAGATCTGCTGCAAACTGCAAGGGAGCAAAAATATAATTGCCGTCGTATTGCTTTTCAATGGCAAATACGCCAGCCGGCAAGAGGCTTTTGGTATTGATGAGTTGGGCGGGGTTAAACGAATGTCTCGATTTTCTATTCGGATAGTGCACCCGCAAGGCAAACATATCTTTCAGGTTTACGATGCCGAGGGTGTATTGGACGCCCATACCCAGCACAGCATAGTTGATCCCATTTTCTCTAAGCTTGAGCGAACCCTGAACGATCCGGCTGTCAATACGGCTTTGCTCGATAAAATTGTCGCTCACTCCTTTTAGCTTCACCACCATCGTAGAGTTGCGGTATTTGACGTATACATTGTCCTCGATCACTTCGGTAACGACGGCAACGCCTTCTACGTCATTGACGCGCTGCAAAAAGACGCTATCCACCTCAAACGATTTTCCGGATACAGCCTCAATCTTGAGCTGCGGATCAAAGTAGTTGTGCAATGATTGGATAAGGTCTTCAAGGCCATTGAACACCGAAAGAATAATGATCAAAGAAGCACTCCCCAATGCCAATGAAGCCATAGCGATAAAGGAAATAATATTGATAAAGTGCTTTTTCCTTTTGGACAGAAAATACCGTTGGGCTACGAAGAGTGGAAAATTCATCGATCAGTTGGGTTTGTCCTCGGGCGGAATATTGAGATTTCTAAACAAGGCATCCATTCGTTCGGCGTGCTCTGCACCGTCATCAAAATAAAGTACGATTTCGGGTATTTTCCTCACTGATTTGGCGATTCTGTTGCCCAGTTGTTTACGTATCTCATTTTTATGCTTTCCCAGCGCTTCAAAAGCCTCGCGGGCTGTATCCGTCTTCAAAAAGCTAAGGTATGCTTTGGCCACGCTCAGATCAGGGCTCATTTCTACTTTCGTTACGGACACAATGTTGCCAAGGGCCCAACTGCTTGATTCACGTTGAAAAATAGCTGACAATTCCTTTTGGATCATTCTGCTAAATTTCTCCTGGCGCCGGCTTCCCATTTCTTAAATATTAAATTGAACAATTTATTTGAATTACTAATATTACAAAATCTTATTTACCCTTTATATTTAACATTCCAAAAACTGACGCCGCTTGATAAGAATTTTTAAAATAAACGACCCTTACAGGCTCATCATTTCTTTCCTTATTCTCCTGTTGATCAAGCTTCCTATCTTGACAAGTCCGCACCTAATCACCGTTCCGGAGCTCAAGTACCTGCTGATCGGTGAGAAAGTTGCTAACGGCGCCTTACTCTATGTGGAGCTGTGGGACAATGTTTCTCCGCTATCAAGCCTCATATATGCACTGCTTTTCATGCTTTTCGGAAAGTCATATACCGCATTGCATATCATCTCCTTGTTTTTGTTTTTCATTCAGGCCGCAATTTTCAATATTATTCTTATCCGAAAAAAAGCTTTCAATGAAAATGTTTACCTCCCTTCGCTTTTTTACGTGCTGTTTGGGCTGATCTTTTTTGAAGTTACGTCGCTTTCACCGCAAATGATGGGGCTCACCTTTATCATTCTCGTTTTCGACAATCTTTTCAATCACCTGGAGCTGAGGCGCAAAGATGACAAAAACCTGATCAACATAGGTATTTATATCGGACTGGCATCTCTATTCTACCTTCCCTATGTCATCTACCTGCCAGCCATTACCATAGGTCTGCTTTTGTACACCAATACTATTAAAAGACGCTACCTGCTTATGTACTATGGAGCCGGATTTATTTTTCTGCTGGTATGGATGTACTACTATGCCACCGGTCATTCGGCCTACCTGGTCAATAACTTCTTTATTACACTTTTCAAGCTCAACTATTCAAATTATTTGTACTTAAAAGAAGTGGCGTTGATCGTAGTATGGCCCGCAGCATTTCTGCTTTTCGCCTTTTTTAAAACCTTCCAGGCAATGGGTTTTACCAACTATCAATCGCGAATTCAGAGCCTTATCTTTCTGTTCTTTGTGTTCCAGGTGATTGGGTGGTTTCTGTGGAGTCAAAAATCCGGCGCCTCCCTGGTAGTCTTCGCCCCCACTTTTTCATTTTTTCTCACTCACTACTTCCTTCTTTTCAGAAAAAGAATATGGCGCGAAACGTATTTCTATGTTTTCCTGGCGGGCCTAATCTTTGTTTTTTCGGAAGGAATGACAAAAAAAAAGCTACTAACTAAAAAGCTGACATTGGAAAAGCTACTGGTAGCCAAAGAGCATCCTGAACAATCTACGGAAGGCAAAAAAATACTGGTCATAGGCGAAACCCTCGCCCACTATCATCACAATTCCCTGGCCACCCCCTATCTCAACTGGAACCTTTCAAAAAGGCATTTCGAAGACATCCGGGACTATAAGAAGGTGGTGGAGATTTATAAAAACATAAAGGCTGACATGCCCGACATTATCATCGACGAAAAAAATGTATGGCCCGAGGTACAAAAGCTCGTGCCTGAGTTTGAAGCACAATACCGGGCCCGCAAGCCCGGCTATTTTGAGCGTATCAGCAATTGATCTTATTTATCCTCCGCTCGTGACGATCGCCTTCAAACTGGGCATTAAAGAATGCTTCCAGTATGCCCACCGCCGTGTCATTGGAGACAAATCTTCCCGGAAGACAGATTACGTTGGCATTATTGTGGCGCTTTACCAGCGCCCCTACTTCCTCATTCCAGGCGAGGCCGGCCCGTATCCCCTCGTGCTTGTTAGCTGTGATAGCCATGCCGTTTCCGGTACCGCACACCAGTATGCCGTAATCGTACTCTCCGTTTTTAACGGCAGTAGAAATGGGGTGCGCAAAATCGGGGTAGTCCACCGAGTCGCCAGCATTTGTGCCAAAATCTTTGGCAAAAAATCCTTTTCCCTTCAGGTAATCGATCAAATAGTTCTTCATTTCATAGCCGCCGTGGTCGGCGCCAATGGCAATTCTCAATTCATTCTCCATCTATGAGTACAGTTCTTTTTCGAGTTCTAATTGTTTTCTTTTATAAATAATGGACGAGATCTTGATCCCAATTTCGTACAGCAACAGCAAGGGGAGGCTAATAAGTATCTGGCTGATAACGTCAGGTGGGGTAATGATGGCCGAAATAACCAGGATGATGACAATGGACACCTTGCGGTACTGCCGTAGGAACGCAGGTGTTACAATCCCTGCCTTGGTTAAGAAAAACACAACAATCGGCAACTGGAACATCAGCGCACAAGCTACCACCAACATCAATATTGTAGAGACATACGAAGTAAGGTCTATTTCATTCATAATGGTTGGGTCGAGCTGGTAATTGGCCAGAAAGTTGATTGAAATGGGGGTCACCACATAGTAGCCGAACAACACCCCCAATGCAAACAGCAGGCTCACGAAAAACACCGCCCCCCGGCTCACGCTTTTTTCGTTGGAGTGCAACCCCGGGCTCACAAATCGCCACATCTCCCAAAATGCATAAGGAAACGCCAGGATAAGCCCCGCCACCAGAGAATAGGTAAGGTGCATGGTAAACTGCGCTGTCATTTTTCGGTTTTGGATAATGAACGGAAGTTCATCTACGCAAAAGAAAGAGGCCCCTGTCATCTCGCTGAGCTTGCACAGCATTCGATAAGTGTAGAAATCAGGCTTTGAGGGCCCGAGAATCAATGTGCCAAACATAAACTCTTTCATGGCAAAAGCTACAATGGCAAATACGCAGATAGCTACCAGCGACCGGATCAAATGCCAGCGCAGCTCTTCCAGGTGCTCAAGAAACGACATCTCCTTAGCGGGGATATCCTCGTTAGCTACCTTCTTTTTCCTCAGCTTCAAACTCTTCAGCACAGCTTTTCCGGATTATTTATACAGTGGAAAGTCTTTCATCCATTCGTTCACTTCTTTTTTCACCGCCTTTAGCTTGGCTCCATTTTCGGGGTCGGACAGGACAGTGTCGATCAAATCGACTATCTTTTTCATGTCATCTTCTTTCATGCCTCTGGTAGTGACAGCTGGTGTGCCCACGCGAATCCCGGAAGTAACAAACGGCGAACGCGTATCAAACGGCACCATATTTTTATTGATGGTGATATCTGCCTGGATAAGGGCGTCTTCAGCTATCTTACCGGTAAGGGTATCGTTTTTAGAGCGAAGATCAATGAGCATCAAGTGATTATCTGTTCCCCCTGAAATGATATGATAGCCCTTATCAGTAAATGCCTTTGCCATTACTTCGGCATTTTTTTTCACCTGAATCACGTATTGCAGATAGTCATCAGACAGGGCCTCTTCAAAGGCCACCGCTTTGGCTGCTATTACATGCTCCAAAGGCCCTCCCTGTGTACCGGGAAACACCCCGGAGTCAAGCAATGAAGACATTTTTCTTAGTTCTCCCTTTGGCGTCTTCAGGCCCAGAGTGTTGTCGCGATCTTCCCTCATCATGATCATACCACCACGGGGACCTCTCAATGTCTTGTGGGTAGTGGTTGTGACTACATCGCAATACTCAAGCGGGTCTGCAAGCAAGCCCCTGGCAATCAACCCAGCCGGGTGAGCAATATCAGCCATTAACAAAGCTCCTGTTTCATTGGCAATTTCGCGAAGCCTTGCATAATTCCATTCACGACTGTAGGCAGAAGCACCACAAATTATCAGCTTTGGCTTTTCTTTTTTTGCAGTTTTTTCCACAAGATCATAGTCAATCATGCCGGTTTCCTTGTCTACCCCATAAAAGGACGGTTGATAGAGTTTCCCCGAGAAGTTCACGGGCGATCCATGAGTTAGGTGTCCACCGTGAGAGAGGTCAAATCCCAAAATCTTATCCCCTGCATTGAGTAGTGCCAACATTACGGCCGCATTTGCCTGAGCTCCTGAGTGGGGTTGAACGTTCACCCATTCTGCGCCAAAGAGCTTTTTGGCTCTCTCCCGCGCCAGATCTTCTATTTCATCTACTACCTCACACCCTCCGTAGTATCGCTTGCCGGGCAGGCCCTCCGCATATTTATTGGTAAGCACCGTGCCCATCGCTTCTATTACCTGCTTTGAGGCAAAGTTTTCTGAAGCAATCAATTCTATGCCTTGCTCCTGGCGTTGTTGCTCTTTGGCAATCAGGTCAAAAATTACGTTATCTCTTTGCATGAAAATTTGTTTACTATCGATTAGAAATATCCCCTTCACAGGCGGGAAACACGGCGCAGTAACAAAAACTTTTAAGCCTCATCTGGTTACTGTCAAAAATGAGTGCCAAAAATACTCTACTGTATAGAAATTAACAATTAAATTGAGGGGAGAAATAAACGAACAAAAATACTCTTTGGCTATGAAACACCTAATCATTCTAATTGCCCTTTCTTTGGGCCTTTCGGCGTGTCATTTCAATTTTAAAGTTATTCGCGGAAACGGCGATATTGCTCTTCGGGAAATCGACACTGACTACTTTACCGACCTCGACATCAATGGGAATTACAAAGTGGAACTCTACTACTCTGACCAACCCAAGGTGGTAGTAGAAACAGATGAGAACCTGTTTGAATACCTGGAGATCGAAAGTCGCAACGGACTTCTTTCCATAAACAACAAAAACACGCTTAAGCCCAGCAAACAATTGTTGATAGAAATCTACTACAAGGAGTTAGGGAGCATCAAATCGTCAGGTGCTTCATCCATAGAACACCCGGAAACGCTAATGGCTGATGAGTTGAAAGTAGGTCTTTCGGGCGCTGGATCCATCAAGCTCAGCCTTAAAATAAACGAACTTGACCTTAATCTCTCGGGCGCAGGTGTATTGGAAGTAAGCGGACAGGCAAATAGCCAGATCGTCAACCTGAGCGGCGCCGGCGCACTGGAGGCAAAAGACCTGGAATCGCAATATTGTGAAATAAACATATCGGGCGTTGGCAATGCCAAGGTGAATGTGGTAAAAGAGCTGAATGCCACGATCAGCGGCCTGGGAAACATTGAATACTTTGGCAACCCCGAGAAGATATCACAGAATGTAAGCGGCATGGGAAAAGTGAAAAAAGGAGAGGAAGAAACAGAACAAAATGAAGTGAAAGAAATATAACAAGAAATTCTGCCGCTAAAATAGTATGCTTGCATAACAAATTTGCTATATTTGATATTCGCATACCGAGGGAAAATGAAGCGGGAAGAAACTGTTGACTACACCATAAAGGCGGCATGGCATGCCATATCAAGAATGTATAACCAAAAGGCGGCTAAATATGGCATTACTACATCGATCGCCTTCGTTCTTTTGAATATTAGCTCCTCTGAGGGCACCCCGGCCACTAAAATAGCCCCTATGATAGGACTTGAACCCCGGAGCCTTACCCGGATGTTGAAAACGCTGGAAGAAAAAGGGCTTATATACCGGGAAAAAGACACCAAAGACGGACGATCGGTGAGGATACACCTCACAGAACTCGGATATGAAAAAAAAGGCGTTGCCGTGGAAACCGTAAGAGCATTTAATCATATTGTCTTTAAAAATATCCCCAAAGAGAAGCTTTCTATGTTCTTTGAGGTAATAGACCAAATAAACGGTCTCATAGAAGAAAATACTGAAATCAAGGAAATAATAAACAATTGATAATGAACAGGAATATTTCAAAAGTAGCCGTGTTAGGGTCGGGAGTCATGGGCTCCCAAATCGCTTGTCACTTTGCCAATATCGGCGTAGAAGTATTGCTTCTCGATATTCCACCTAAGGAACTCTCCGAAAAAGACAAAGCCGCTGGCATTGACGCCTCATCACCCGCATTCAAAAATCGCATCGTTACAGAGTCTTTCGAAGCCGCGGTGAAAACCAAGCCATCACCTCTTTACGACTTAAGTTTCCGGTCAAGAGTGAAGCTCGGCAATTTTGACGACAACCTGAAAGACCTCAAAGACTACGATTGGGTAATTGAGGTAATTGTAGAAAACCTGGACATCAAAAAGCAGCTCTTTGAAAAAGTCGAGAATTTTCGAAAGCCTGGATCACTTATTACCAGCAACACCTCTGGTATTCCCATTCAACTGATGTCAGAAGGCCGTTCGGAAGATTTCCAAAAGCACTTTTGCGGCACGCACTTCTTCAACCCCCCTCGCTATCTCCGTTTGTTAGAGATCATACCCGGCCCGGGCACCGATTCCCGGGTTATCGATTTTCTTCAACACTATGGCAATCTGTACCTGGGCAAAACCACCGTGCTGTGTAAAGATACTCCGGCTTTCATAGCCAACAGGGTAGGCATTTATGCCATCATGAAGGTAGTGGCTACCATGCAGAAGCTCAACCTGAACATCGACGAGATAGACAAACTCACTGGACCAGTGATCGGCAGACCCAAATCAGCCACATTTCGAACCTCAGACGTAGTAGGATTGGACACGATGATCAAGGTAGCCAACAACCTTTATGAATCACTTACCGAGGATGAAAGCAGGGACGTATTCAAAATTCCGGAAGTCGTACTTGAAATGGAAAAAAGGAAATGGCTCGGACAGAAGTCGGGCCAGGGCTTTTATAAAAAAGAAAAAAACAACAAGGGCGAGAGCGAAATTCTGACGCTTGATCTCAGCACATTAGAATACAAACCAAAACAAAAGGTGAAGTTTGCTACCCTGGAGCTTACCAAGCCGGTCGAAAAAGTTATTGACCGCTTCAAAATATTGCTCGGTGGAAAGGACAAAGCCGCTGAGTTTTACAGGGAATCATTCTATGGCCTTTTTCAATATGTTTCCAATCGCGTTCCAGAGATATCCGACGAACTCTACAAGATTGACGACGCCGTATGTGCCGGCTTTGGTTGGGAGGTGGGCCCATTCGCCACCTGGGATAGTGTAGGAATAGAAAAGTCGATAAAGGGAATGGAAGACCTGGGCTATCGCCCAGCCGAGTGGGTGTACGACCTGGTAGAACGAGGCGAAAAGAGCTTTTATAAACTTGAAAATGGAAAGAAAAAATACTGGGACATACACGCAAAAGAATACCGGGAAATCCCGGGAAGAGACGGGTTTATCATTTTAGACGACCTGCGCCAGGACCATGTACTCTGGAAAAATGCAGGCGCTACACTTTTCGACCTGGGCGACGGCATCCTGAACGTAGAGTTTCATTCGAAAATGAACACCATGGGAGGCGAAGTCATAGAAGCAATTAACAAAGGGATAGACCTGGCCGAGAAAGAATACCGTGGGCTGGTGATTGGTAATCAGGGAAGCAACTTTTCCGTTGGCGCCAACCTGGGCATGGTGTTCATGTGTGCTGTGGAACAGGACTATGACGAACTGGATATGATGATACATCAGTTTCAGAAAACCATTATGCGGGCACGATATTCAAGCATACCGGTAGTAGTGGCGCCACACGGTATGACGCTCGGTGGGGGCTGTGAACTCACTCTTCACGCCGATATGGTGCAGGCCGCTGCAGAGACGTATATCGGTCTTGTGGAAGTGGGTGTGGGAGTAATCCCGGCTGGTGGCGGCACTAAAGAACTCACCCTTAGGGTGTCAGAAAGCATAGAAGAGGGTGATATTGAATACAATGCGCTTCAGAACGCCTTCATGACGATCGCTACTGCCAAGGTAGCCACGTCCGCAGAAGAAGCGAGAGCCATGAACATCCTGAGGCTCCAAGACCGGATCTCGCTGAACAAAGACCGGCAAATAGCCGATGCCAAAGCCGCGGCTATTTTACTGGCCGAATCCGGATACACCAAGCCAAAGCCAAAAGAAAACATAAAAGTACAGGGACGGGGTGGAATGGCCATGTTTTTAGCCGGTATCAACGGCATGCTAATGGGTAAATACATCTCAGAACATGATGCCAAAATTGCCAGAAAGATCGCCTACGTGATGAATGGGGGGGACTTATCTGCGCCTACGGAAGTATCGGAACAATATCTCCTCGACTTGGAGAGAGAAGCGTTTCTTTCACTCTGCGGGGAACGAAAAACGTTAGAAAGAATACAATCTGTATTACAGGGTGGAAAGCCTGTAAGAAATTAGTTTAGCAAATAGGCAAATTGGTTATTGGGCCGATAATATAGTCCGTTTTGAGACAGATTTTGGGCATGCTTTAACCAAGGGTCAGTTTACTCAGTAACAATAACTCAACAACAAAAACATGGATGCATATATAGTAGCAGGATACCGAACAGCTGTAGGAAAAGCTAAAAAAGGAGGGTTCCGATTTACTCGTCCCGATGACCTGGCAGCTGTCGTAATCAATCACCTGACGGCCTCTATTCCGGGTTTTGACAAAAAGCGTGTGGACGACCTGATCGTTGGATGTGCCATTCCCGAAGCCGAACAGGGCATGCAAATGGGGAGAATGATCTCGCTGTTAGCGCTGCCAATAGAAGTGCCGGGCATGATTGTAAACCGTTATTGTGGTTCAGGACTGGAAGCCATTAACATAGCTTCCGCCAGGATACACGCAGGTATGGCCGACTGCATCATCGCCGGCGGGACAGAATCCATGTCGCTTGTGCCCATGATGGGATGGAAGGTAGGCTTGAACTACAACATCGCTGCCAACACACCCGACTATTATACGAGCATGGGGTTAACCGCCGAGGAAGTGTCAAAAAAATACGATATCCCCCGGCAGGAACAGGACGAATTTGCCTACAACTCGCACCAGAAGGCTATAAAAGCCATTTCTGAGGGACGCTTTAAAGATGAGATCGTGCCAGTTGAGGTAGAAGAAGTCTACCTGGAAAATGGAAAAAAGAAGCAACGGAAATTTACCGTAGATACCGATGAAGGGCCGCGCGCCGATACTAATCTGGAGGCATTGTCAAAACTTAAACCTGCATTTGCAATGGGAGGTACTGTTACGGCAGGCAACTCCTCGCAGACCTCCGATGGAGCGGCGTTCGTAGTGGTGATGTCTGAAAAAATGGTGAAAGAATACAATCTCCAGCCCACTGCCCGGCTTGTAAGTTATGCTGCTATGGGTGTGGAACCAAAAATAATGGGGATAGGACCTGTTGCCGCTATTCCCAAGGCACTTCAAATGGCCGGACTACGCCTCAACGACATAGAGCAAATAGAGCTGAACGAAGCCTTTGCTGCACAAGCTCTGGGCGTCGTAAAAAGCCTTGACATCAATCCTGAAATCCTGAATGTAAACGGCGGGGCCATCGCTTTAGGGCATCCTCTTGGCTGTACTGGCGCAAAGCTCACTGTGCAGCTTTTGAGCGAAATGAAAAAAAGAAACCAGAAATACGGTATGGTCACAGCATGCGTGGGTGGTGGCCAGGGTGTTGCCGGCATTTTTGAGCGACTTAATTAACTATAAGATGACTGACTAAATATGTTAATCGATCATTGAAGAGAATACAATATGGAAGCTACAGAAAAAGACAAAATGGTAAAGGGTGGTGAGTTTCTGATCAAAGATACTCAGCCAAACGAAGTATTCATTCCGGAGGAAAAAACCGAAGAACAAAAAATGATCGCCCAGACATGCCGCGACTTTCTGGATACGGAAGTGATGCCAAAACTGGACGAAATCGACTCCATGCAGCATCCCGAGCTTATGCCCGCGCTGCTCGACAAAGCCGGTCAATTAGGTCTACTGGGCACTTCTGTACCCGAGTCTTATGGAGGTTACGGCATGGATTTCAATACTTCGATGATCATTGCTGAGGAATTTGGACGCGGGCATTCATTTGCAGTAGCCATTTCCGCCCACACAGGTATCGGCACATTGCCCATTCTGTACTACGGAAATGAACAACAAAAAGCGAAATACCTACCCAAGTTAGCTTCTGGTGAGTGGAAGGCTTCCTATTGCCTCACCGAACCGGACGCCGGTTCTGACGCTAACTCGGGAAAAACAAAAGCTACCCTCACTTCCGACGGAAAGTTCTACCTCATCAATGGACAGAAAATGTGGATCACCAATGGGGGCTTTGCTGATGTCTTCATCGTATTTGCCAAAATCGACAACGATGATAAATTGTCGGCTTTCATCGTAGAGAAATCCTTTGGCGGCATTACGATGAACGATGAGGAAAAGAAAATGGGAATCAAAGGCTCTTCTACCCGCCAGATATTTTTTAATGATTGCAAAGTGCCGGTAGAAAATCTTCTCTCCGAAAGAGAAAATGGCTTCAAAATCGCTGTCAATATTCTAAATATTGGCCGTATAAAATTGGGCATAGCTGCCGTAGGAGGCGCAAAAGGCGCGTTGACGCATGCCATCAAATACGCCAATGAAAGAAAACAATTCGGTCAGACCATTGGTTCTTTTGGCGCCATCAAACACAAACTGGGCGACGTTGCTGCAACTATCTGGGCTTCAGAGTCGGCACACTACCGTGCCGGGCAGAATATCGATGATGCTTATGATGCCTTGATTGCCGGGGGCATGGCAGAAGCTGAGGCTAAGTTGAAGTCGGTAGAAGAGTTTGCCATAGAATGCGCGATCCTTAAAGTTCACGGATCGGAAACATTGGACTATGCGGTGGATGAAGCCGTTCAAATATTTGGCGGCATGGGCTTTTCTGCCGAAGGCCCTGTAGAGCGAGGTTACAGGGATGCCCGAATCAACCGGATTTTCGAGGGCACCAACGAAATCAACCGCATGTTAACCATTGATATGATGCTGAAACGGGCGTTAAAAGGCGAACTTGACCTCATGACCCCTGCTATGGCGGTAGCAAACGAGCTGACCTCCATCCCGGATTTTAGTAGCCAAGAAGATGATTCGGCATTCGGCAAGGAAAAGAAAGTGTTGAAAAATCTAAAAAAAGCCGGGTTGATGATTGCTGGGGCAGCCGTACAAAAATTGATGGACAAGCTGAAAGACGAACAGGAAATATTGATGCACCTGGCCGATATGTTGATAGAGGGCTATGCAGCCGAATCTGCCATCCTTAGAGCTGAGAAACTCATCGCTATACAGGGCGCAGAGTCAACAGAACTACAAATTCTACTTGCAAAAATAAACTTGCACAATGCGCTAGATAAAGTTTCCTGGGCCGGGAAGCAAGCCATCTACGCTTTTGCGGAAGGCGACGAAATGCGTATGATGCTTATGGGCTTGAAAAGATTCACCAAAACGGAGCCTTTTAATCTCAAAGAAGCTCGAAGGCGTGTCGCAGACCACTTGCTTGCAAAGAATCAGTATGATTTATAAATAAAGATGGCCCTGCTTTCACGGGGCCATCTTCTATATGCATTGAGTTTGGAGTATTAATCAATCTGAGTACCAAGTGTCAATAGCGCACTACTCACTTTCAGGCCATTTTGCTCACACTTGTTTTTAGAAATCTTAAAATTCAACCTGTCTTCCTTCAAAAAGAAACTGATCTGAGCCCCAAAATCGATAAGATCGTCCTCCGTCACAAAAAGCTTGTTGCTGGCATTTGCCGACTCGATCAGGGATATTATTTTGTTTCTATTAGACTTAGGGGCATATACCATGTGGCAATTCGTAACATCCGACTCGCTGCTAACCTTCACAATATTAATTGCCTGGTTCCAGACCTTTTTGTTTTCAAGATTTTCCTTGAGTACATTCATGGCTATATCGTTACCGTATACACCAATGGTGAAACTACCACCCGTTTCTTGCCATTGAATGTGTTTCGTGAAATTGTAAATAAAGAGCGAGTGTAGTTTATAAACGTTGGCCTGTCCAAATACCTCTGACCCCGAAATACCCAGCACCAAAAATCCCATCAAAAACCATTTAGTCAATTTCATATTCTTAAAAATTATGTGTGTGTAAAAAAAGAAAATGCTAAATCCTTAGCGTTTATTATTGAAATATTCCTATTGTAACCTGTAATGTTACTAATTTTTATTGAAAATGATAAGTATCGGCTTCCACCACCTGCTCCATCCCATGTAATAAATATTTTGGAAATATCGCAGTTTTCCCGTGTTAGCGTGCCTACTACTTCAACAAAGGCCTCAATCGACATCGCTAAACTACAAAATGGGGGTAAAATGGGCATTACTCCCGATTTTACAGTTTTCGGTGTCGGGTACTTTTTAGAAAAACATAAAATAAAAAAGCCTCAACAGTATTGTTGAGGCTTTTTAGTAATGATAAGTTGGCGG
>CAYUJK010000054.1:0-14051 GCA_964444895.1 uncultured Roseivirgaceae bacterium | reverse complement strand
CCCGGCACGAGGTCTATAGTGGAGCCGTCTTCGTTTCGCATGATGAGTTTATAATTTTCGTTTCCGCCTTCGTCAAATCCAAAAAGTATCCGGTTGTCATTTGGAAAATAGGAGAGCCCGAAATACGATTCTTTTTCCGAATGGGTAAGTTGCTCTTTTCCCGATCCATCTGTTTTGAGGGTGAAGACGTTGTAGATGCCAGTCTCATTGCTGCTCACCAGCAGCATTTTTCCGTCGCTGCTGAAAGAGCCCCCAGAGATATTGGTGTTTTCATAAAACTGACCAATGGTGTATTGGGGTATTTCTACAGGTTTATCACTTTGGCAGGAAAGCAGTGTGATAAATGATAGTGTGGTTAGAATTTTCAGGTAGTTCATAATGGCATTTTTTTGATCAAATTAAAGATTTGAAGTCCATTGTGCAAACCGCTTAGACTTTTAATGTTTGATAAACAATTGTAACGGAGCGGGTGTTCCCGGAAGGAGGGAAATCAATGCCATTAAGTTAAGGTCTTTTATGGCTTTTCTCATCCCTGACTGTCCGACAAGGCCATAGCCGTCAGTTTAAGCACTGTTTAATGATTTTGAAGTCAAATAAAACGATGTTTTTAGCGGACATCTCCCTTAATCCCTCTTCAAAGAGGGAGTATTGGAGTTTTATTTGACTTCAAAATTTTCTGGAATTCGCTAAACTGACGGCAATAGTCCGACAAGGCAGGCTAAATCCTTCTCCAATACGGAGAAGGACTTTTTAAGTGGTCTTGACTTAATAGCATTGGAAGAGAAATATATTGGGATGTTGTGGTCGACATAGTAGAATTATTGTTGAACTATATTCAGGTAAAGGACCCCTATAATAATGGCAATACCAAAGCTGGTGAGGGTGCCTATCAATATATATTCTGTGAGTTTTCGGTCTTTACTTTCCTTTAGGTCGCCAAACCGGAATACCGACTTTGCAGCTAATAAAAAGCCAATAGCATCCCACTTTCCGGCAAGGATAAATGCAAAGATTAGCAGCCTTTCCAGCATCCCTATCCAGTTGCCTGCATTTTGCAACGATTCATCATCCTGTTTGGTGGGCGTCCATTTGGAAATGAATATTTTAATGATAACCGAAGTAGGCTTGGTAAGAAACACTGCTGCCACCAGGAATGCAAGGTTTTGATCAGAAAATAGCCATTGGTAGTCAATGGTGAATGGGTCGTAGACATGTGCCGCCCAACCCAACACAGCAAGGTGGAGGGCCTGATCTATGAAAAATGCTAATCGTTTTGATGCTTTTTGTTGAAAGTAAATTTTACCTAAATCAATCGCAAAGTGCGATAGGGTTATTAGTATTGCATACTTCCAGAAGTGGATGTCCCACACAAAAAGCATACTCAGTGCACCGTGAAGTAAGGCATGTACGTAGAGCTTGCCGGATTTGATTTTCTTCTTGTCTTTTTCCCGAACCGATTTATTAGTCTGGACAATGAAATCTATTACCAGATGGGCAAGTAACAGTTTAAAAAACAGGGTCATTGGGGTTGGATTAGTTGGTCTATTTTTTTGATGTACAATTCATTGAGTTCAATAATTTCTGAATAATAAGCCCTGGAATACCGCTCGCTAATAGAAGATTGGGATATGCCTAATATTTCACCCAATTCTTTCTGCGACAGGCTCTCATTTTCCATACATGTCTTCACAAATTCCGCAGCGCCAGGCGACCAGTTGTCCATAGCAATCAGCGCAAGTTTCAGGCAAATATTGAGTTCATAATTCAATTCTTCGAAAGGCGTGTGAATCGCTAAATTCTGCTTTTCTTTTTTTTGCTTTTCATATCGCTCTCCGGAATAAATAAAGGCTTCTCCATTCGACTGACTGATTTTTGATGCGGCATACTCCTTTCTGCCAATGCCGATGGCCATTCTTACATCGATGTCTTTTAATGTTTTAAGAGAGGCTTTAATAAAGATAGCGGCTTTTAGTGCTTCCTGAGGTTTGCCTATTTCCAATTGAAAGCTGTCTCCCCGGTATATTTCCCATTGTGCAGGCTCTTTTCCAAACCGTTGCAGGGTTTTTTTTAGGGTTTTTAGCCATTGTTTGGGGTTGGATACCCTTCTGGAATTGATAATATCGCCGGTAATTACGCCAATCATGCTCCAAATATCGGATGATTACCCGATAATTCCAAATATCGGATGATTGCCCGATAATCCAGAATATCGGATGATTGTCCGATAATACAAAATATCGGATGATTGCCCGATATTTTTTTGTATCAAAAGCGCAGGGTATAGGTCAGCTTCACATTTATTCTGTTTTCCAGGCTGATAAACCGTTCTTCGGGCCGATGCCAATTGTGGTTGTAAACGATAAAAAAGGGCTATAGTGCCCGGTAAATCAGCCATTGTATTGAGCTATATGGTTATGTTCTTCTGAGCGTATTATTTATTCTGATCCCTCGCCTTTGCGCTTCCCTTCAAATACCTGATAAAAATCATAAAAACCTGTGATTAGTATCACAATCCCGCACTTTTCAGCCGGGTATATTTGACATGTAAAATATTTACAAGGACTAAAATGACAAGGCAATGAAAAACATGGCAATCGTATCTAAAGAACAGGTGGTAGCTCTCATCATATTAATAGCCATCACTGTTTTCGCTTCTTTTACGCGAGTCGTTGGTCAGGATGTTTACAGTGTTGATCCTTCCAGCAAAATGACTATCGCGGGCACATCTACCATTCACGACTGGGAATCGGCAGTTACCAAAATGAAGGGCTCTGCCGAGATTGATCTTAAATCGGGTAAAATAGCCTCTATTGATAAGTTGCAGGTAAGCATACCGGTATCTTCCATTAAAAGTGGAAAAAGCGGCATGGATAAGAACACCTACAACGCTTTGAAAGAAAGTGATCACCCGGAAATCAAGTTCCAGCTTAGGAGTGTGAAAAGCCTGCCCAGCGGCCAACTTACTGCCCAGGGGCATCTGACAATAGCCGGTGTAACTAAGGCTGTGGAGATACCGGTGAAATATGCAGTCAAATCGCCCGAAAAAATTCAATTCCAGGGTTCGATATCTTTTAAAATGAGTGAGTTTAAAGTAGATCCACCCACTGCCATGATGGGCACTGTGCGGTCTGGTGATGAGGTGACATTGAATTTCGACACCCTGTTCACCAAAGGACAAAGCTCGCTCACTTCAAAATAACTTAAGCAAGTCATTAACTTAAATCATGAATAAGATGAAATCCAATTATTTAAAATTCGCAACAACAACAATGTTGATCAGTTTGATGGCAATGGGATTTGCCATGGCGCAAACTGAATCATTACAGTATTTCAGACAAAATGATCAAAGAGGTATAAATGTATTTGAAACGCCGAAAGAAAACGATGTTGAGTTTGAAAAATTGAAAGTAGGTGTTGGTGGCGCTTTTGCGCTTCAATTTCAGGGTTTGAGCCATGAGAATAGCCTGGATAACCTGAAGGAGTTAGGCAAAAACTTTAACCTCGCCACGGCTAATTTAGACCTGAACGCGCAGCTGCACAATGGCGTGAGATTACACATGCGTACGTTCCTGTCGTCGAGGCACCACAATGAGACCTACGTGAAAGACGGTTATCTGCAAATTGACAGGCTCGATTTTATCAGGGATGGCTTTTTAAGTGGAGTGATGGACAAAGTGACCATCAAAATAGGGCACATGGAGATCAACTATGGCGACACCCACTTCCGCAGATCAGACAATGCCCAAGCACTGTACAACCCATTTGTAGGTAATTATTTGCTGGATTCCTATACTACTGAAGTGGCCGGAGAGGTGTATTTCCAAAGCAATGGGTTCCTGGCCATGGTAGCACTTTCTAATGGACGGCTTAATCAAAGTGTGCTTAATACAGATACCAAGCCCGCTTTTTATGGAAAAATAGGGTATGACAAGCAAATTAACGATGATGTCAGGTTCCGCATTACAGGCTCACTCTACACCACCAGCAATACCAACACCTCTTATCTCTACTCAGGTGATAGAGCTGGCGCCAGGTACTACCGGGTAATGGAAGACACACTGGCTACTGCCGATGATTTCAGAAGCGGAAGAGTAAACCCGGCTATGAACACACAGATGACCAGCATAATGATCAACCCATTCTTAAAATACAAAGGCCTGGAGTTCTTTGGCGTGTTTGAAACGATAAGTGGCAGAAACGAGGGTTTGAACAACGATGGTCCCGATGCCTCGTTCAGCGGGAACAGGAACTGGACTCAGTTGGGAGCGGAATTACTGTATCGCTTTGGTCCCGAAGAGAAAGTGTTCATCGGCGGCAGGTACAATGCAGCGGCTGGACAGCTGCCCGGACAGGAAACTGATAAGGTGAAAGTAAACCGGGTGAACATTGGCGGTGGCTGGTTTATGACCAAAAACATCCTGGCAAAAGCCGAATACGTGAGCCAGTCGTATGTTGACTTCCCCACCGGAAATAAATTTAACGAGGGTAAATTTAATGGAGTAATGCTTGAAGCAGTCATTGCCTTCTAAATATAGATTGGGAAAGGGAGGGGCACTTGTGCTCGTCCTTTTCCTTTATTTTGTTCTTCATCACCATGAAAAATCAAGTTCGTCATAGCGCAATATTTCTGTATTCTCTACTCATCCTGTTGTCGGTGTATGGCAGCCTGGCATTTGGTCATCACCCGGATTCTACTCGGAAGATCAAGGTGAAGCTGGAGGCGGAAAGCTACGTGGTTATACAGGGTAAAACCAATGTCAATGCATTCCAGTGTCGCTATGAAGAGCTTTTCCCGGGGAAAATCATCGATATGAACATCCTCTTTACGGATGAGTGCATGGTGTTCGACAGCACCACCATGAACCTCGAAACGAGAAAATTTGACTCTGGCAATCGCCTGATGAACAACGATTTTAATGAGCTGCTCAAAGCCGATGATCACCCTTTCATCAAGGTGGATATTCTATGCATCAACACTCCCAATACACAATTTAGGAGCGTGCCCGTTAAAAATGCCAACATGACAACCGTCGTATATGCCCGCATAAACATAGCCGGGCAGGAAAACGACTATCACATCCCGGTAGAAATCCTCGAAGACCGGCAGCGAAGAATTTACAAGGGACACCTTCCGCTAAATATTCGCGATTTCAACATCGAACCCCCCAGAAAAATGATGGGCATGATCACAGTTGACGAAAACATCTTTGTTCGCTTTTTCCTTGTTGTTTCCCTCGTACAGTAGTGGAGGCGCTCAAGCGCCCGTAGGCAGCTTTACAATGGCAAGCCAGAACTGCTCTATCGTAGCGATTACCTCCAGAAAATCATTTACCTCCACCGGTTTGGTAATGTAGCAATTGGCATGATGCCTATAAGACAGGCTGATGTCTTTGTCAGACGAAGAAGTGGTAAGCATAATCACTGGTATTTGCTTGGTGTTTTCGTTGCCTTTGATGGCTTGCAGCACCTCATGACCGCTTTTCAGTGGGAGGTTGATATCCAGCAAGATCAGGTCAGGAGTGGGGGCGGTTTTGTATTCTCCTTCTTGAAAAATAAAGTCGAGCGCTTCTTTTCCGTTTCGCGCTATGCTCAGTGAATTGATGATCTTGCTCTCCTCAAGCGCTTCGGTAGTGAGCAAAATGTCGCCTTCATTGTCTTCCACCAGCAATATGTGTATTGACCTCATTATAATATTTTTAAACCAGTGTTAAAAGTATATCCGTGGCTTCTGTGTATTTGGTATTCAAGGGCGGCTCATCAGCTCAAAGCCAACTTCATCCAGATCCCTTAGCGGCACGGTCACAGCGGGTAAATAACGAATTTTTTTTTAAAAATGGAACCGTTTGGCACTTGCTGCATCGCACACAAAAAGAAAAACGACAAGTCTATTAGTCTTTTTGACAATAAGTGTGGAATAGTTCCTATATTAGTGGGCTTTTAAATTTAACTTTAACTGAATTTTTATGGAGAATAATTCTACAAATCAAGGGTTTGTGATTGGAATTACGCTGATTGCTACCTTGGGAGGCCTGCTCTTTGGCTACGACACGGCCGTTATTTCCGGAGCAGAGAAGTCGGTGCAGGCGTATCTTATTGACGGTTTAGGACTCAGTACCTGGATCCACGGAGCTACGATATCCAGCGCCCTTATCGGGTGTATTATCGGCGGCGCTATATCCGGTATTCTGGCTTCCCGGCTGGGCAGGAAAAAGTCGCTGATATTGGCCGCTTTTCTTTTTTTCATATCGGCTTTGGGGTCGGCTTTTCCCGAGTTTTTGTTCTTTAAGCAAGGCGAGCCCACCATAGGCCTGTTGTATGCTTTTAACTTTTACAGGGTAATAGGAGGAATTGGTGTGGGACTGGCCTCGGCTGTCTGCCCTATGTATATCGGAGAAATTGCTCCGGCTTCGATCAGGGGACGCCTGGTTTCCCTGAACCAGTTTGCCATTATTTTCGGTATGCTTGTGGTGTATTTTGTAAACTGGGGCATTGCCAGTGGTCAATCGCTTGAGTGGATCAATGAAGTAGGGTGGAGGCGTATGTTCCTTTCGGAGGCTATTCCAGCTGGCTTATTTGGGGTCTTGCTCTTCTTTGTGCCAGAAACACCGCGTTACCTCGCCTTGATCAAGAAAGATGAAGATGCCTTGAAGATATTGAAAAAAATAAACGGCGCCGAACGCGCCACAGCCATTCTTGCTGACATAAAAAATACGGTAGAGCATCATTCCGGGAAATTGTTGTCCTATGGCAAATTGGTGATCGTGATCGGAATCTTGCTGTCAGTTTTTCAGCAGTTTGTGGGTATCAACGTAGCGCTTTACTATGCCCCGCGGATATTTGAAAGCATGGGAGCTGCCAAAGATGCTTCCCTCATGCAGACTGTGGTGATGGGCGTGGTGAACGTGATTTTTACCGTAATCGCCATACTCACGGTGGACAAATGGGGTAGAAAGCCGCTGTTGATGATCGGGTCCATTGGGATGGCCGTAGGTATGTTCGCCATTGGGGCCTTGTCGTTCATGGAAGTGATTGGTATTGGTACACTCGTATTTATCATCATTTATACAGCTTCTTTTATGATGTCTTGGGGTCCCATCACCTGGGTTCTCATTTCAGAAATTTTCCCCAACAGGATCAGGGGTAAAGCGGTAGCCGTGGCAGTGGCGGCCCAGTGGGCGTCTAACTACTTTATTTCGTCTACTTATCCTGCCATGATGGAATTCAGCGGTGGCTTTACGTATTCTTTTTACGGAGTCATGAGTGTGCTATCGTTCATCTTCGTGTGGAAAATGGTTCCCGAGACAAAGGGAAGGACACTGGAAGATATGGAGCAGCTTTGGACAGCTAAAGGCTGAAAAGTCTCCTAAAAAAATAAACCAAAAAGGTCTCTTATCCCGCGGGATAGAGACCTTTTTTTTACAACATTAGACAGAATAAATGGCTGTCGGTCAATTCCAACAACTACATAGGGTTTCTTATTGGTTCGCTAATAAAGGCTATACCCCAGACGAATGCCCATAATCGGGTAAAGCGATTCTACAGGCACCAGGAAGACCTCGCTGGCATCTTCAAAAAAGTGATCTGATTCGATGCCTTCAAATAAGCGGTCATACGTTTCGTCAAACTCGGGCGTCCTTTTTAGACGGATGTCGCGCAGTCCAAACCCGATATTCATATCAAGGCTTAGCCTCCTGTGAAATATAAATTGTGCTCCCACAAGCAGTCCGCCACCAAACCATCTGCGCTTTATTGTTTCATCCCATTTTTGATAGTAAAGGCATTCGTCCCATTCGCAGCTAAAGCCGAGTATTTTGTAGGTGTCGATCTCCGTATAGCTGTAGTCGATGCGCGCGCCCAGGTAAGCCGAACGCACCGGGCGGGTGGCGTGGTATCCGTATTTTTCGGCGCTATTGTAGAGGTAGTACCGGGCCTCGTTATTGAAGGCAATTCCCCAGAAATTATTGTATCGAACGTTGTCCGTATTGTTAAACAGGGAGAAGTTGAAGTTTTCTATGCTGAGCACGGGCCCTGCCTGGTGTTGAATACTCACCACCGGTGATACAAAATACTCTACCCCCAGCAGCAACTTGCCATAGTGATGCAAGGCTCCGGTGGGTTCTACCTTGATGACGGGGCCGAAGGGCCGCTTTTTGGCGGGTGTAGGCTCTGTCTGGTCCTGCGCTATCGCAAAAAATGGTAGACCGAATACCAGGAGAATAAGCAATATCTTATAGCGCATTGGGCTTGATGTTAATCTTGCTTAGATACTTTAGTGTGTCGGCTTCGCTGTAGTCGTATTGATAGATGCCGTCTTTTCCGGTAACGATCATGAGCCCGTTTCTGAGAATAACGTCGTAGGCATGGTGATCAGGATACTCCTTTTTTAACGATAGATTTACCGGGTGAGCGGCGTCAAAGGAAACGAAGCCATGTGCGCCGTTGCACACAAAAAGGTCTTCGCCATCTATTCCCAGGCCATGCGGGTTAGCCATGTCGATTTGTTTTTCCAGGAATGGGTAGCGCAAATCAGCGATGTTGATCACCTCCAGTACATTCAGTGTGCCTATACACTCCACTTCGGTGCGCAGGGTTACGTAGGCGTAGTGGCCTTGTACTACCACGGGGTCGCAGGCCCTCACATGCTGGTAGGTGGAAATCCATTGGGGAGAGCTGGGGTTAGCTATGTCATATACATGCATACCCACTTCAGAGCCTATGAAAAGGTAGTGCTGGTATGGATACACGGTTTCGATGCTTTGTCCCAAAAAGATTTCATTTTCTTTTTGAGGGTTCATTGGGTCGTCCAGGCCAAAGGGAATCAACTTGTTGGTGTTGACGATGTACAGGTGGTCGCTGCTGATGGCAAACCGCGCCATAGAACCACCCTGGCCGCTGGGATTCAGAGAAAGTGAATCGCTGTCCTCAGCACAGCCAAAGACAGCGAACACCAAACCTAATAAGAATATTTTTATTAACTCTTTCATGGTGATCAATGTTTTAATGGAAGCATTTAGGGTTTCGGAGTGTCACTTCTTCCCAGTCTACAACCACACCTTTTGAGGCGTCTACGCATTCAAAGTAACCCGAGGCGGGGGGGAGCTGGTAGAAGTCTTGTCGTACCACATTGGGGAGCCTTTTGGTGCGTTGTACACCTTCAGCAGTTATTTGTATGGCCAACAGGTCATTGAAATTGTCGGCGTAGATCACGTCATTTTTCATGGCCACGTCAATGTTGCCCGGTATGCGGATGAAGTAGAGTGGCTTGGGGTCGGCAGGATTGGCGTTATTGATCACGTGAATTCCTTCGTACACTTCATTTACCAGCAAAAGATTGTTGTACAGGTATATCTTTCCGGGATTTTTGGGCTCAAAAGCGGCTTCAGTTGTGATTTTGAAAGCCTCGGCGCTGTCGCCGTACACGGGCCGGTAACCTAATACCTCGCCCTCGGGAAACTCCGGGAGTGTTTCCCAGGTGCAGGAGAACGTCAACAGGCCCAGAATAGCTAAAAGTAGAAAGGTTTTCATAGGCAGATTATTTGATTTTTGATAAGACAAAAAAGATCAAAAAAGGGTTGGAAGTATGTTCGAAAATAAAGGCATAAAAAAAGCCCGGCAAAACAGCCGGGCCAACTTGTCGCTAGATCTAATTTGAAGATTATCTGCTTCCTAAAACCTGATGTTTTAGGCACTCATTCTCATTTTCTTCAATTCTGGTACAGGTCCGAAATGAACCTTCTGAACCACTTTTTTCTTTCCTTTTACCAGGTGAATTTCGGCTGGAGCCAGCCTGATCTCTTTTGTTTTATTAACTACTTTTTCAAAAAAATTCACCGCAGTATTGTAAGAACCTTTCCCGAACTCATGCTTCGTGGCGTTTCGCTTTACGGGCAAACCAGGAATCACATGATACATAGTAACTACAACAGAGTAAGAAGGCTTGAACGTTCTTACAAAATTGCTCGCAGCCCTTTTCACTTTCCCGTTCGTAGCGCTGATCATTGAAAAAACTCGTTTCATCTGTTTAATGTTTAATTTTTAAATGTCAGATGCCATGCCTTGTCGGCAGGCAGGGAACCTTTGATGTCAAAAATAATCACAGACCAGTAAGTTGAATGATTATTTTTGACATGTCGGTTTCATACAATTGTTAAATTTAAGTTCTAACAAAACTAATTTTTATATCCCACCGCAAAAAATGCACTTGCAGACATACCTTACTGTGGTAAAAAAAATATTCCATACTTTTTAAAAGAAAAACCCTACATCGGATTTTGTAAGGTGTTGCTCTGTTCAGCGGTGTCGTACATTATTACAGATGTTTGACTAACTGACAGATTTTCAATGCAATAAATGAACGGTTACCTTATAATATGTCGTCAAAAAGTACAATTTTTCCTCGCTTATTTTACATTTGATAGCTTGCTGGCCAAAAATGTATCGAAACAAAAAACTTACATGGCAGGTTACCGTAACCTCACAACAACACTCGCGCAGAGCTGGCAATAGATAGAAATCAACACCAAATAGTTTTTAATGCTTCATGACATTCTCCTATCAGTCGTACCCCACTAAGGTTGTTTTCGGAAAAAAGCTACTTGAGGCCCTCGCCCAGGAGATAGCAGGCGGGGCGCACACCACACTCGGCGTGATCGCAAGCACCCGGCACAGTGCCAGAGTAAAGGACATCGGTAAAGTCCTGGGAGTAAAGGCTGTGACGCACTTCGACAAAATCGAGCAGCATGTTCCCGAAAGCCTGGTGCACGAAGCTGAGCGATGGTATCATGAAACGCACTACGATTTGCTGCTGGCCATAGGAGGGGGCTCGGCTATCGGTCTGGGCAAGGCATTGACACAAAGGACAGGCGCCACTTTGTGGGCCGCACCCACTACCTTTTCGGGTTCGGAGCTTACCCATATTTATGGCGTATCAGCAGGGGATAAGAAAATAGTCGACCGTGATTTACAGGTTTTGCCGAAAAAGGTGTTTTATGATTCCGATTTATTTGTCGAATTGCCCTTGCCATTTGCCGTACGTAGTGCTGTGAACGCCCTTGCGCATCTGGTTGAGGCGTTGTACAGCGCAGATGGCAATCCCATTACGCGCCAGCATGCTGTGATGGGGATGAGATTTTTGTGGCAAGGCCTGAAGGAGCTTGCCTTTCACGGTATGCTATCGCAGCCAATCAATGAGAAGCTGATGCTGGGAGCGCTTCTCGGGGGCAAGTGCCTCAACGAATCCAAAATGGCTCTGCAGCACAAGGCTGCACACGTGCTGGGGGGAAGCTATGGCATGGATCATTCCAGCGTACATACCGTGCTGCTGCCTTATGTGCTTGCCTACCAATGGGATTTCCTGGACGCCCAAACCCGCAAAAGCCTTATCGAAATATTTGATTCAGACTACCCCCCAACAACGATCAAATTGCTGTCAGAATCGCTGGGCGTCGCCACTACCCTCAATGATATTGGTTTCAAAAAAGTCGACCTTGATAGTGCCGCCGTTTCCATTAGCAAACTTTCTTTTGCCAATCCCGCCCCCGTCACCCAGGAAAAAGTAGCGGCAATGTTGAAGAGGGCATTTGATGGCGAGTTAGGCTGACGGGGTACAGAAGCCTGCTGTCTTCCCGCTCGAAAAACAGGTTAACCGCCGTAACCCGATAAAATTCAAAGCCAGCCTTGCGTGCTATAGGACAATTCGGCCCGCAGGCAGGAAAGACACCATCAAAGGCGAACCTTTCTGGAAGAATACAAAGCATTCCTGGAGGCTTTTGAAATCGAATACGATGAACGATACCTTTTTACAGAGCCGACGTGATTCGATATTTTCCAAACGTTCTTAGCGGAACGTAAATTCTGGGTTCATTCATGGTTTCTACCGGCCAGATGTCCCTACGGGACAATGGATTTTTGTTTATCAAGAGCATGTGATACCGGCTATATATTTCCTGGCATCTGTTGGAGCAGGTAATATGGAACAAAGGATTTTGTATATAACCATGACGAATTGCCGGGTAGATGCCCTCCAGCTGCTTCGGAGCCGCTACTATGGGACAATGAATTTTGTTTAAGAACATTTTCGATTGTGTTTATGGGCGGAGTATTAAGAGTCATATTCTATACAGAACCAACCCGACATCGCTATAATATGATGGGCTTTTTAAAAATGATCAAATGATTCCAAAACTTCCATCGTTCCGTTAGGAACGTCTGGTTGGTAGAAAAAAATGTCACAACACCCGGTTTTCGTTCCGGGAGGAACGTTTGGTGGTATATTGGGATTTGGTTTATGAGATTATCCGTAGCGAACAGACAATACATCGCACCCGGAAATCACCCCGGTGTGGGATTAATTGGTAATTTTCTGCGAGTTAAATTATATTCCAGCCAAAAACATCTGTCATGGCCAATACCTATACCCAATTGCACATTCAATTTGTTTTTGCGGTTCAATATCGCGCTGCTCTTATTCACAAAGCTTGGAAGGAGCGTTTACATCAATACATCACAGGAATCATCCAAAATAACCGGCATAAAATGCTACAGATTAACAGCATGCCTGATCATATTCATATTTTGATTGGCATGCGGCCCAATCAATCAATTTCTTCCCTGGTTCAAAATGTAAAGGCTGAAAGCAGCAAATGGATTAATGATCACCATCTTGCTGGTTCCCGGTTTACGTGGCAAGAGGGATACGGCGCTTTTTCGTATTCCAAAAGCAGCCTGCCTGCCGTAATTCAGTATATTCAAAACCAGGAAAGACGCCATCAAAAGCAAACCTTTCTGGACGAATACAAATCATTCCTGGAGGCTTTTGAAATTGAATACGATGAACGGTACCTTTTTACAGAGCCGACGTGATTTGGTATTTTACCAAACGTTCTTAACGGAACGTGAATTCTGGGTTCATTCATGGTTTCTACCGGCCAGATGTCCCTATGGGACAATGGATTTTTGTTTATTAACACCCTAAAATGTTGTTTTTGAAATTGTCTATTTAGCCAATTGCTGGTATTTAGATGGAAAGTTGATTGTAAACCTTCAATCGTTCCGTTAGAGCCTGCTCCGATCTACAATGGAGAATCATTGGTGGTTTGTGCTATCTCCTTACCACAAGTCGGGCAGGTATTGCCATTGATTTTATTGCGGGAGAATTCTTCAGAAAAGCCTGAAGCTAAAATTCCGGCAGGCAGGGCAAAAAGACCAATGCCAATGATGGCAATAATGCCACCTAAAAAATGACCTAACCCGGTTACCGGATACATATCGCCATATCCCACCGTAGTCAGTGTAGCAATGCCCCACCACATAGTTTCGGGAATACTCGAAAAGTTTTCCGGCTGGGCTTTATTCTCTACATAATACATGAGCGAAGATGCAATTAATAATAAGAAGAGGGTGAAGACTAAGGAGATGACCAATTCTTCTTTTTTTTGTTTTAATACCCTGCTTATCAATTCCAATGCTTTCACATATCGTGCAATCTTCAAAAGGCGAAAAACACGAAGAATTCGCAGTACCCGTAATAGCCGGAGGTCGAGACCCGTAAATGGTAAGTAAAAAGGCAAGAACGCCAACAAATCGATCATAGGAAGTGGCGTCAAAGCATACCGTATATTTCCCAAAACAGGTTTCTTGAACCTTGGGTTAAGATTGGCTGTCCATATCCGCAAGGAATATTCAATGGTGAAGATGATTACAGAAACCATTTCAAAAAGAAAGAATGCCGTTTCGTATTGCCGCCTCAGTGGTTCAATGGATTCCAAAACAATGGCCAATACATTCAGTATAATCAGGGTGATAATGAAAATATCAAAGTACCAACTTAAATCCCCTTGCTTTTTAGAAACGGACAAGATGTAGTAGATACGCTGTTTCATGGAGTGGTTAGGTTTGATTACCATCTTGATGTAAATCGCTCATTAATAATAGTTTAAAAAATCGCCTTGCGCAATCTCCAAACAAAAAAAGCCACGCATTGCTGCGCGGCCTTTGGTTATAAAATAGTATGAGAGTACTTAGATATACTGGTTAATGATGTTTTCGTACAT
>CAYUJK010000053.1:13024-14103 GCA_964444895.1 uncultured Roseivirgaceae bacterium | reverse complement strand
ATTATGCCCACATCGCTCATTTACAACTGGGAAATGGAGGCGCGCAAGTTCACTCCCAAGCTCCAAATATTCAACTATACGGGCACTACCCGGGAGAAAAACCTCGATAATTTCGTGGGCAAAGACCTGATCCTGACCAGCTACGGCATTACCCGCCTGGACATTGAGTTGCTAAAGCAGTTTCACTTCAACTACATTATCCTGGACGAAAGCCAGGCGATAAAAAACCCTACTTCCAACATCTCAAAAGCCGTACGCGAGCTCAATTCCCGGCACAAGCTCATCCTCACCGGTACGCCGCTCGAAAACAGCACGCTGGACCTGTGGTCTCAGATGTCTTTCATCAACCCAGGCCTGCTGGGTGGGCAGTCTTTTTTCAAGAATGAATTTCTGATGCCGATAGAAAAGAAAAAAGACCTGGGCAAGACCCAAAAGCTCCACAATATCATCAAGCCGTTCATTCTGCGGCGGCACAAGTCGCAGGTAGCCACAGAACTCCCCGAGAAGGTGGAAAACGTAAAGTACTGCGCCATGACTGTGCGACAAGAGGAATACTACGAGGAGGTGAAAGCACAATACCGCAACACCATCCTTGAAAGGATCGAAAAGCTCGGCATGGGCAAATCACAGATGGTGCTGCTACAGGGTCTTACCAAACTCCGGCAAATAGCCAACCACCCCAAAATGGTAGACCCTTCCTATGACGGCGACTCCGGCAAACTGGACGACATCATCTACACCCTGCAAAGCATCATCAGCGAAGACCACAAAGTGTTAATATTCAGCCAGTTCGTCAAGCACCTGAGTCTCATATCGGAATACCTGGACAATAATGGTATCGAATATGCCTACCTGGACGGAAGCACTAAAAACCGCATGGAGCAGGTAGAGCGCTTTCAAAATGAGGAAAAGTTGAAGCTCTTTCTTATCTCCCTCAAGGCAGGCGGGCTGGGGCTCAATCTTACCAAGGCCGAATACGTGTTTCTGCTTGACCCCTGGTGGAACCCTGCCATCGAGGCGCAGGCAGTAGACCGCGCACACCGGATAGGACAGGTAAACACCGTTTTCACCTATAAATT
>CAYUJK010000053.1:8021-12924 GCA_964444895.1 uncultured Roseivirgaceae bacterium | reverse complement strand
GTATTTACAGTTAAATTCAACGTTTGAAAACTAAAACAAACTATTATGTTTTAAAGCCTCAAGATGATACATCCAAACACTGAACTCCGGTTAGTGAATCCACAGGTGGGTTACGGAGTGTTTGCCACTGCCTTCATTCCCGAAGGCACTATTGTATATGTCAAAGACAGCCTTGAGATTGAAGTTTCCCCACAAGATTACGTCAAGCATTCCAAATCCATGCAAGATCAGATCGAGAAGTACTCTTACATCGATGAGAGGGGATACCGCATTATCAGCTGGGACTTTGCCAAATACGTCAACCACTGTTGCAATTGCAATACCATTTCAACAGGTTACGGATTCGAAATTGCCATAAGGGACATTTTTCCCGGTGAGCAGATCACCGATGAATACGGCATTTTCAATCTTGAATATCCCATAGAGCTACTATGCGGAGAGCACAACTGCCGCAAAGTAGTAAAGCCGGAAGATTTTGACACCTACTATGTGGAATGGGATGAAAAAATCAAAAAAGCACTTTTGAGGTTAAACCAGGTAGAGCAGCCACTTTTAGGGCTCGTGGACAAAAAGACCCAGAAAGAATTGGACGAATATGCGAAAGACCCTGCGCTGTATAAATCCGTGTACTCGCTGAAATCCAGGAAAAAGGTCAAAGTTGCTCCGCAATTGGTAGAAGTGATGGCTGAAAACAAAAAAATGACCAATGGCAAACACACCGGGCCATTAAAAGCAAAAAGGTGAACAGACCAAATCTTTTCAAAATGGTAAGACCGGGCACTCCCCGGTCTTTTTTTTTGCTGCCTGATGTTGGCCTTCTATGAAACCTGAAAAGTGGCCGGACATCCTTTTATCACATTCGTCTTCAAAGAAAAATTTTTAATGGGTAACTTCGTCGTCGCCGGTGCATCGCGTGTCGAAAAGCAAAGTAGAAAGAGTAAAATTTAAACCGAAAAAACATAGTATAACATGAAGGTGTTGGTGTCTTTGAATATTCCTGATGTAGGAATCGACTTGCTGCGCAAAGAGAAGATGGAGGTAATGGTGTGGACAAATGACCTGCCCATGACACCCGACCAACTCATCCAAAACGCAAAAAAACACGATGCCCTTCTCTGCACGGGAGCCGATACGATCGACAAGCGGTTCCTGAACGCTTGCAGCCACCTGAAGATCATTTCACAGTTTGCTGCGGGCTATGACAATATTGATGTGAATGAGGCCCGGCAACTGGGCATTCCCATTGGCTATGCACCTGACGCCATGACGGAGTCCACGGCAGATGTCGCGTTTATGCTCATGCTGGCCGCATCGCGCAAAATGTGCTTTAACCACAAGCGAATACTAAAGGGCGAATGGGCGCATTTTCGTCCGAGGGCCTTCCTGGGCATGGAATTGAAAGGCAAAACCCTTGGTATATTCGGCATGGGTCGCATAGGGATGGCGATGGCCAGGCGATGCCAGGGCGCCTACGGGATGAATATTATCTACCACAACCGATCGCGAAACAGGGAAGCCGAAAACTCACTCGGCGCCGAATATGTGGCGTTCGCGGATCTTCTCCGTCGCAGCGATGTGCTCTCTGTGCACAGCGTACTGAGCGAAGCGACCAGCGGCATCTTTGACAAAACCGCTTTTCAACAAATGAAAGAAACAGCCATTTTCGTCAATACCGCCAGGGGGCGCATCCACCAGGAGTCCGACCTGATCGCGGCGCTGCAACAGGGACACATCTGGGGCGCCGGCCTCGACGTAACCAACCCTGAGCCGATGCTGCCCGATAACCCACTCCTCAACATGGAAAACGTAGCCATTACGCCGCACATCGGGTCGGCTACGGTAGAAGCGCGCAACGAAATGTCTCGCGTGGCAGCAGATAATATTGTCCGGTTTTTCAGAGGCGAAAAGGTGGAAAACCTGGTGAGCCAATAAAGAATCTTGTGTACCAACTCTTTTTTTCCGTTTTTGCCTGTGTATTTTAAAAACTCATTACTCCCAAACCATCTATGCAAACGAAAATTTTGTCGCTCATTTTAGTAATGGCTTTGCTGGCCGCCTGCGACGTACAAAAAGTTCAGCTATTTGCCCCTGACCATGAGAATTTCCGGTACGCAGGCAGGGTAGATTTTGAAAACCCAACAGAACCCGTCCTGGTTGGCTCGGCTTCTTATGTGGAGGTAAAATTTACCGGTGACTCATGCCTGGTGCTGCTCCGCAAGCTAAACTCCAGCCACAACTATGTGTCGATGGAGCTGGACGGTGAATACCTGGGGCGGGTTCGCATAGATAGCGATACCATGCAGCATTACCCGGTAGTTGCCACGCAACCCTCAGACAGTCATGTCCTGAAAATTTTCAAGGCTACCGAATCGGCTAACGGCCACGTGGCTTTTGGTGGAATAATGAGTGCCGGCATTGAGCCGATGCCTCCGCTTCCTCCCCGAAGCATCGAATTTATCGGGAACTCCATTACGTGCGGCATGGGAGTAGACTGGAAGGACTTTCCCTGCCACTCTGGTGTCTGGTACGATCAGCACAATGCCTACTGGTCGTATGCCACCCAAGCGGCAAAGGCCTTGAATGCCCAATTTATGCTGAGCTCGGTATCGGGCATTGGTGTGTATAGAAATTGGAACAGCCCCGGCCCTGCCATGCCAGAGGTTTACGAACACACTTACCTGTACGCCGAGAGTCAAAAAAAATGGGACTTTACCCGCTATGTGCCGGACCTGGTGAGCGTATGCCTGGGCACGAACGACTTCTCGGACGGTGATGGCCTATCGGAGCGCCTGCCCTTCGATTCTGCAAATTTTGTGGGGCATTACATTGCATTCATCAACACACTCTACCGGCAATATCCCGAAACGCAAATCTGCCTGCTCACCAGTCCGATGCTGTCCGGTGAAAAAGACGAGCTGCTCCGCGCGTGTGTAAGCGCTGTAAAAGAGCACTTTGGCCGCGAAATGCCAGAAAAAAAGCCCATTGCTCTTTTCGAATTCAGCGGAATAACACCCCACGGATGCGACTACCACCCCGACCGCGATGACCAGCGAATCATGGCGGAAGCGCTCGTCCCTTTCTATCGCGAGGTAATGGAATGGTAGAATTGGTTATTCGTTGATTCGTTATTGGTTACCCATTGATTGTTGATTATTGCGTATTGAATATTGATTATTCGTGTTCTGGCTATTCGTTATTGGTTTGGTGAGTTAATAGGTTATTGGGGAGGTGGAGGCAGGAAGGTGGAGGTTGGACTTTGCGCATTGAACATCCCAGATTGGATGACACAAAACTTAAAACACAGTTCGATGATAAAGATAGTATTCGCATTTGTTGCCTTTATTCTGGTTTTGAATTCCGTCACCGCGCAGGAAGGCAGTACGGAATACAAAGACCTTTTGTATGCCGCTGACGGCAGCCGCATATTATCGCTGGATCTCTATATGCCCGCAAAAAAGCTCAATCCCTACCTGGTAGTATGGGTGCATGGCGGCGCCTGGCACTCAGGTTCCCATCAATCGCCGCCGCTGGGGCTACTGGATGCGGGATATGCCCTGGCAAGTGTGGAGTACCGGCGCAGCACCGAGGCGCCGTTTCCCACTATGATCCACGACATCAAGGCTGCCATCCGCTTCCTACGCGGGCATGCCGGCGAATATGGCTATCGAACGGACAAAATAGCAATATGGGGTGCATCGGCCGGAGGCCATCTCGCTGCCCTGGCAGGCCTTAGCCACGGCGTGGCAGAACTGGAGGGAAACCTGGGCCACCACCTCAACGAAAGCTCTTCCGTACAAGCCATCATCAATTTCTACGGCCCTACAAACTTACTGACCATTCTTGATCAGTCTACTCCCCACGGCATCAAAGTGCGCGCACCGGCCTTGGCTCTGCTGTTAGGAAAACCCGTGGAGCAAGACACCAGCCTGGCTTCCCTTGCCAGCCCGGCACACCACGTAGATGCCGGCGACCCACCCATGTTCATTGCACATGGCGACCAGGATATACAAGTACCCATCAACCAGTCGCATGAGATTCATGGGGCTTACAAAGCCCTGGGAATCAAGACGCAGCTGGAGATTGTACATGGCGCCGGACATACGGATACCATTTACTTCGAAAGGGAATTTCTCAAAAAAGTAGCTGCCTTTTTAGCGGAAAGCTTTCAATAAATAAAATGACAATTTGCCACAAAACCGCAGATTGGACAAAAACAATTTGTGCTAATCCTGGAATATTTATTATCTTAATTCAATCTTTTTTGAAATTTTTGGTCAAAGAATGTTGCAGAGCTGCGTGCTTTTAGTTTTAAGAAAATATTTTGGGAATAGGGTAAATTGACTCGGGAATGCCTTTTGTGAAGCCATTGTACGCCAAGTGGGTAAAGAAAACCGCCATCACCGACGAGTTTGAACGCTCAAAAGTTAGACTCATCCTCTCCTTTTCGTTGATAGGAGTTTTAGTCAGCCTGCTTTATTTCGGGGTCCATCCAGTAATACCGTTTAATGTACCTCGACCGGTATTTGTACTGTTGCCCGCTTTGCTGTGCGTCGGCTGCTTTTTCATGCTTTCCCGAATTCACCATCATCCGGTAGCCCATTTCGTGATCTTCAGCTTTTGGATATGCTTCGTCATTGGCTCATACTACTCAGGGGGTATTAAGTCTATCGTATTGCCCTGGCTGGCGCTGATGCCCGTGATGGCCAGCTTGCTCACAAACTATAGGGGTGCCGTGAGCTGGTTTTTGGTCAGCTTCCTCACTACCCTGCTATTCATTGTCTATGCCGATGCAGTTCCTGCCATCCAAAGCGACAACCTCTACCGCTACAGCTTCTCTATCGTAGGGCTGTGCCTGACGCTATTTTTATTCACAAGTTTATTTGACAAAACGCGGTACAAAATT
>CAYUJK010000053.1:2739-7921 GCA_964444895.1 uncultured Roseivirgaceae bacterium | reverse complement strand
GCGCACACAACGGCCCACAGCCTTCAGGTGAGCCGGGTAAGTGTGTGGCTTTACCAGGAAGAAAACCTTCATGAGAAAATCGAGTGCATATCGGCCTACAGCCTTGACAAAGATGAATACTATAAGCATGAAAACCTGATGCGCGACGATAATGCCTCATATTTTGAGGCCATCAAAAGGGAAAAGATCATTGCCGCCAACGACGCGCTTCAGCATCCGGATACGGCCGATTTCGCCGAAAAATACCTTAAACCGCTGGGCATTTTCTCGATGATGGACGCCCCCTTCTTCCTCGACGGAAGACTGGCGGGAGTCCTGTGCTGCGAACATCAAAAGGAACAAAAAAACTGGACTGCTGAAGACATTATTTTTGCTACTTCCATGGCCGATATCGTATCACTGGCTTTTCGGGCCGCCGCACGGAGGGCTTATGAAAAAGAGCTTCGCCAGCTAAGCAGGGAAGTGAGGCAACAAAACGAGCTGCTGAAACAGAAAAGCGAGGAGGTAGAAAAGATCAATCAGTCGCTGGAGACGCGGGTAGCCCACCGAACCCGCGAGCTGCTGGACAAAAACAAGCAACTGGCCGAGTACGCATTTATCAATTCTCACCTGCTGAGAGGCCCGCTGTGCCGCATTTTGGGCCTCATCAATCTCTTTGACTACTCCGAGATAAGGTTGCGTGAGAATGAGCTGATAGAACGGCTGAAAATATCCAGCAAAGAACTGGACGAAGTAGTGAGCAAAATCAACGAAACCATCGACCACGATAGCGAGTTTGATACAAGTGATTTTCCTACCAACAACCTGTGAACGATAGTTGCTCAGTCTTTGATGACAGGACTACTCTGGCACGTGCGAAGCCACCTGTACTTCTTCCACCAGTCTTTCTACTTTCTTCTGGTGGCTTTTTACGCTTCGCAAATTTTTGGTAATGAGTTCTTTCAACGCGAGGTCTTCGCCATCCGAAAGGTACTTCTCCATATCACCGGCCATCTTTGACAACACGCCAGAAAGGGTCTCAAGGTATATCTTGTCAAAACCGTTTTTGGAGGTTATGGCAAACACCTTATTATAAATCTCGTGATTCTTTTCACTTACGGCGTTAGGCATTTTCACTTTTTTCTTAACCGATAAAAATTTGAGACTTGACATAAACCCCTTATAGTCATAAGAGGCCGAATCTGCGAAATTGTATACCCCTTTGGAATACGCCCTTGTGCGAGCCAGTTCGGAAATATCCTGTGCAAGGATCAGGTCGTCCTGCAGGTCAATCATGAAAAAAGCGTCTTTCTTGGCCGCTCCTGTAAACTTGTCATTGTTGTGGTAGTAGGCATTCAGGTAGGAAACGTTTTTGCATCCTGAAAGCAGAAATAAGCAACAGATTGTGGCAATGGCATAGAGGAAGTTACTTTGTGTATTCATGGCTTTCCGTTTTTTTGCTCAAAAAAACGAAAGAAGCGCCCCGACGTTTCGGAGCCCTTCTTCGTTGTTCTAGGGAGCAGATTAATTAATAGAGGCTATAGTCTTTTGAGGTGAACTTGCCGGTTTTTGGTTGTTGAGTTTAGCAAGTTCGTGTCTCATTTTGTGTCTTTCTATTTCTTTACCATCACCAGGTACTTGGAAGACGCCCAGAATTTGTCGGGATCGGTGATCACCAGTTTGTCTACCTGTTTTTCCTGTTCGTCAAGCACCAGCTCGTACGAGCCTTGTGGGTGGTTGGTCACAATTTCTACTTTTTTAGAGTTGAGCGGAATAGTGTTTACTTCCCTGATGTCCAGGCTGGTAAACTTACTGTTGTCGATTTTTCCGCTGAACTGTTGCACAGTACCTATTCCTAACAGTCCTCCTTCTTTAGAGATAATCTCTTTACTGGCAAGTTCTTTAGAAGTACCGGCTGTGTAGTAGGCTGTGTGAAGCTTTTCATCCATATCCTGCATGATAGTTTCCTTGTTGGCCAGGATATCTTCTTTGGTTTTGTTTTCAGCATACAGAGAGTCTACTCTTACGTTCAGTGTCGTGTTCTGCGCTGTCAACTCTTCTACCTGGGTGCTCAGGGTAGCAATTTCAGTTTCTTTCGTAGCCATTTTTTCTTCAAGGTCAGCCACGAGCTTTTTGAATTTGCTCAGGTTGAAATTCGAATTTTTCAACTTGTTGTTCAGCTCATTGAGCTTTTCTTTGTTTTCCGCCATCAAAGCGTTGATTGCATGAAGGTCGCTTACTATTTGCTCTTTGGCGTCTTTAGTGGTTTCGTTTTCAAGGGCTATGATGTTTTCCCTTTCTTTGATCTCCTTCAGGTTGCTTTCGATATCCGATACTAAACCCAGGTATTCGTTAAGTTCGCCATCCCGGTTGTTCAGTTCGGTTGATAAGCTATCGAGCTTGCCCTGAAGGGCCGTTTTTTCTTTGTCTTCACAAGAGGTGGCAAATAACACTACCACTATACTTGCAACTAATATCTTTGCTTTCATAGCATTAATAGTTTTTGGTTTAAATATGCCATCGGTATATTCAAACCAAAGACCAAAAGTGCAATTATCAGAAAATCAAGTAGTTACGTTTTGGCACAGAAAGAATTATTGTCAAATTGACAATGGTTTTGCAGAATTGTTAATCTTTGACCACTATGTTTTCATCGCGAAGCATGCGGTAAATGGTGGAAAAGCCAATATCAAGTTTTTCTGCAGCGAGCTTCACATTGTTGTCGTACTTTTTCAGGTAAGCTTGCACTATCCTCAGGTTGTGCTCGCGAAGGGTGAGTTCCTTATTGATAAATTCCGGGTCGGTATCGTCCTTGCTGAAGGTGATGTCGTCCGCTTCGATTTCCTCCCTGTTTGACATTACCACGGCCAGCTCCATCACCGATTTTAGTTCGCGCACGTTGCCGGGAAAGGAGTAGCCAAGCAATTTCTTCTGGGCCTCCCGGCTCAGCAGTTTTTCGCTCAGGCCATTTTCCTTACAGGCTTCCTGGATAAAGTATTTGGCCAGAATGAGCACATCATTGTCGCGGTCGCGCAATGGCGGCATATCAATGGTAATACCAAAGAGGCGGTAGTAGAGGTCGTCTCTAAACTTCTTCTCCTTCACTTCCTGCAGCAGGTTTCTGTTGGTGGCCACTACTATCCTGCAATTGGTTTTGATGGATTTGTTGCTGCCTACCCGCGTTATTTCTTTTTCCTGCAGTGCCCGGAGCAATTTGGCCTGCAGGGTGAGGTCCATTTCGCCAATTTCATCGAGAAACAGGGTGCCGCCGTTGGCTTCCTCAAACTTGCCGATACGCGTGTTCTGCGCGCCTGTAAAAGCTCCTTTTTCATGCCCAAAAAGTTCACTTTCAATAAGCTCTGCTGGAATAGCCGCCATATTAATAGGAACAAAAGGCGCCTTCTTTCGGTCGGAATTGTAGTGAATGGCCTTTGCGACAAGTTCTTTGCCGGTGCCGGTTTCACCGGTAACCGTTACAACAATATTGGTATGGATGGCCTTTTCGATGAGTCCGTAAATTCGCTTGATGGCCTTGCTGCTGCCGATAATCGACTTTTCAAAATCGTACTTTTTCTCAACTTCCTGCTGTAGCGTATCGATTTGCTTGCGCAGTCCGCGTTGGGTTTTAATATTGCGGAGTATGGTGACCAGCCGGTCCCGGATATCTTTAGACTTCACAATGTAGTCATAGGCCCCCATCTTGAGTAGTTCTACCGCCGTTTCGATTTTTTCCTGCTCGGAAATCACCACCACCTCGATGTCCGGGTTATAGTCCTTGATCTTTTTCAACATCTCCACCCCTGTGTAGTCGGGAAGGCGATAGTCAAGTGTGACGATATCGGGATTTTCTTTCAGTCTTTTCAGGCATTCTTGTCCCGATGAAAATTTTTCCACTACGTGGTTTTCATCAAGCAACAGGTTGTAGGAAATCAACTCGCTGTACCACTCGTCATCCTCTACCACAAAAATTTTTAGTAATCCCATAAAAATTGTTTTAATACTATGATTTGCCCGAGAACTCTTCGGCATTTCGGCGTTTTTCCTGAAGAAAATCCTTTACCCACCCAATAACGATATCTACCTCGCCGATTATTTCATCGATCAGTTTTTTGTGTTTTTCAAAATCATCTCTGCCGGCAAAATTATCTTCGACAAATTTAAATTTGTGAACTAACTCTTCAAAGCCTACGTGCCGCGTAGAAGGGATGATTTTGTGCACGGCCTCCCGAATACCCGGCGCGTTCTTCCGCTCTCTACAGTCCAGGATGGTGTCTTTTGCATGCTGAATATTCCGGTAGTAGATGTTGATCATGTTAAGCGCCAATGTCTCATCGTTTTGGACGAGCTTGAATACATCCTCAAACTTCTCCTGCATCGGATTTTCCTGCTTCGGGTCACTTTTCTGTGGCACAGGCTCCGGCCCCAGGTGCTGGCCCACCCGTTCAATAAATTCCTTTTCCTGCACAGGCTTCAGGATCACATCGGCAAATCCATACGACTTGCATTTTCGGTTAATCTCCCTTGAGGAAGAAGCTGTGATGGCAATGACGGTGGTACGCACACGGTGCTCGGCTCTCATCTTTTTAAGCGTGTTGAAGCCGTCCAGCTCCTTCATTTGCAGGTCCAGGAGTATCAGGTCAAAATCATGCCGCTGTACGGCCTCCAGCGCCTCCGGGCCCGACTTCGCCGACACCGTAGTAAAGCCATACTTTTTCAATACAATTTCGAACAACAGCACGTTGTATTCCTCGTCGTCAACAATAAGTACCTGGTAGCCGTGAAATGTTTTGTGTGGAATCGCGGCAGGCAACTGCTCGGGCGTTGGTTCGGTGTCGGACAAGGTGTAAGGCAGCGAAACAATGAAAGACGAGCCCTCCCCTTCCTTACTCTTTACCGCGATGTTTCCGCCCTGTAGATCTACCAGTTTCTTCACGATGGCCAGGCCTAACCCCGTGCCGCCGTATTTCCGGGAGATGCTCTGGTCGGCCTGATCGAATTTATTGAAGATAATTTCGCTTTCAGCCTTCGATATGCCAATTCCGGTGTCCTCCACCACCATCTCCAAACACGGCCTCACCGCCTGGCTCAGGTAGTTGATGGTGATTTTTACTGATCCACGTTCGGTAAACTTCAGCGCATTGCCCGCCAGGTTAAAGAGTATTTGCCTGAACCGAAGCGCATCTCCCACTACATTTTTGGTATT
>CAYUJK010000053.1:0-2639 GCA_964444895.1 uncultured Roseivirgaceae bacterium | reverse complement strand
CTCGAAAGAAAGTCCTCTTTGGCCCGCGCCAGGTCCTCGGCTTTCTTTTTTGCAGCCTCCAGCCTTCTCCTGAACCGTTGGTTCACCTGGAAGTCATTGAGAATGATAAACACCATAATCAAAAAAGCCATTGCGGAAATAGTGCCCACAACGGTGATAAGCCGCGTGGTATCATCAAAAAGCATGGTAGCGTTTTCAGCAGCTTTTAGCTTCTCTCGGTCAAAGTGCTGCTCGATCTTTTTTACCTCACCCTTGATGTGCTCTGATATTTCCTGGTCTTTCCGGGTAAGGAAAAGCTCCGTGCGGGCTATTCCCCGGTTCTTTTCCTGCTCCTGTGTTTTAATCTCAGCGATTGACAGCTTCAGCTCCTGGGATATATCTCCCCTTTTTAGCGTGTCGGCACTGAGCAGGAGCGTATCAGATGACAATAACAGGGAATCTTCTGAAACTACCACCTGATTCGGCTCTTCTTCGGGCTCTGATTCACTCTTTTTATTAGAGCTAAAAAGCCTCCTGAAGAAGCCTCTTTTCTTTGTTTCCTCTTCCTCCTCTCCGGCATTTTCGGCCATTTGCTCATCCGAAGGATCGGGATCCTGCGGCGTACCCCGCTCCAATTCGAGGGAGTCGAGTTCTTCGTTTTTCTTTTCGATCGACAAAATCTTCTCCATCATGCGCTGGTATACATCTACCCGCGAGGCATCGTCTTTCAGCTCTATAAGGCTCTTTTGAAGGTCGATTTTCCGCTCGATCAAACTGCTAATGGTATCTAAGTGGTCGGCCAAAACAGCGTCTTTTTCAGCATAAGCATACAATATCTCCATTTGGCGGTCGGCCTCGCTAACGGCGTTATAGAACGACTCCAGGTACCCGGCATCTTGCGTGATAGTGTAGACGCGCACGCCGTTTTCAGCTTCCGACAGGGCATAGATGAGTTGGTTGAAGTGTTCCTTTCGGTTATCCGGTCTGATCGCCATTTCCAGGCTGGTCATGATCTTTGACAAGCCCTGGTAGGAAATATACCCTACCAGCGCGACCGCTGACACCCCGAGCAGAAATATGGTGATAAGCTTTATTTTCATCCGAATAGCTGGGAAATAAATCGATTACAAATTAAAACTTTATTTGATCTTAACTCAAAAAAGGAGTCTTTCATTGCCTCGCTCCTTTTGCTTACACGTAGCCAGGCCGTTCGCAAGGCTAGCCCACAGGTTGCCGTTTTGAATTTTCGATTGTCAAAATGACAAAATTTCGCGATTTCAACTCACCATTAAATCCTTTTAACATCACTGTTTTTCAACAACTTACGATCCGATTTAGTTCGGCGTAAAAATCTGGCACAATAATGTCAATGCGAGAACACACCTAATGAATTTGTGAAAATGAACGTCTCGACACCCTATATCATCGTCATCACTTTAATTATCCTGTGGATGGTGGGCTTTTATTTTCTGTCATTGGGCGAGTATGTGCATTTGCTGTTGGTATCGGCTATTGTGTTTGTTACCTACCAAATGCTCAAAGAACGATATCAGGAAGAATAGGACTAAACGCAAAGTAAGATGGGAAAATTAAGAATACTCACACTTGGCATTTATTTATTGGTAATCGCGATGGCGGCGCTGGTATGGAGCTGTTCCGAAAATGAAAATGCCGACGGACACGGACGGCTAAAAGTGATGATCACTGATGCCCCGTTTTCTGTAAACCTCGTGGAAGAAGCGGTGGTAACTCTCGAAAAGATAGAATTGCGACAAAAAGATGTGGAAGGCAACCCTTACATTGTAGTCTTTGAAGGCGCCGTTCCGGTTGACCTCATCACGCTGCGAAACGGCATCACTGAAGAACTGACCAATCTGGAGATTCCAGCCGGTGAGTACGACCAAGTGCGGGTGTATGTAGACGATGCCCACTTGAAGCTCACTAACGGCATGACCTTTCACCTGAAAGTACCGAGTGGCTCACAATCGGGAATTAAAATATTTGTACACCCGGGCATTACCGTTACCACTGGGCTCACCGCCGAGCTGCTGCTTGACTTTGATGTAAGCAAGTCATTTGTAGTGAAAGGCAACCCCCACGACCTGGAAAACATAAAAGGGTTCAACTTCAAGCCGGTAATCCGTGCGGTCAACAATTCGTTTGCGGGCAGAATAGATGGCTACGTATGGGATGAGGACGAAATTGCCCTGGAAGGCGCTACGGTATGGCTGGAAAAAGACAGCGTGGTATCCACTACGGTTACCGATTTGCAGGGGTATTTTGCCTTCATTGGCATTCCCGAAGGAAGCTACAACCTGATGAGCGCCAAAGAAGGGTACGACACCCTGGTGCATGAAAATATTAAAGTGACTACAGCTAATAAAAGTGAGATAAATTTGCAGTTAACTGAAAGCGAGAAATAATTCAGATTATTTCTTCTTTAAGTCCCCCTAAAGTCTGCCCTCTTCAAACCGGGGCAGGCTTTTCTCCACATTAATTTTCAGGTTCAATTGATAAAGGAGTCGCAGGTACCGGGCGACTCCTTTTTTTTGACTAAAACCATATATAGTTCTAACCCAAATTCCGCAATGGCTTAACCTGGGTTTAAATAAAATCCATTTTACTCATCGTTCTTTCTGCCAACAAAGTTGAATCACCCT
>CAYUJK010000052.1:5738-14152 GCA_964444895.1 uncultured Roseivirgaceae bacterium | reverse complement strand
GTGAGTCCCAATAAAATGGTGTTCAGCAAAACCTTTTCATTTTTATGCGAATAGTAAATGCCGTACACCAGGGAGCCTATGAGCAACAGTGCAAAAAGCACTATCCCTGATCCAAATGGCAAGCCCAGGCCATTCACCAACCCTATCTCCATTTTACCGGCAATATTTGGAAATTCGGGAATAATAATATTGTTGATAAAAATCACGATAAAACCGCTTACGAGCAGGGTAGCTATGATGCCGTTTCGGCTGGGTTTATATTTTTTAAAATAATAGATAAGACCCAGTGCAGGAATAGTAACGAGGTTCAGCAAGTGAACACCGATGGAAAGGCCCATCATGTAGCAAATAAGAATGATCCACTTATTGGCAGTACTTTCGTCTTCCTTCTCGTTCCACTTCAGCATAGCCCACACCACAAATGCGGTAAAGAATGACGACATACCATATACTTCGGCTTCTACAGCCGAAAACCAAAATGAGTCGGAAAATGTGTAGGCCAAAGAACCCACCAGTGCAGACCCCATTAACATAACGGTTTGGGCAGGTGTCTCCTCACCTTTATTTATCGAAAACATCTTCTTGCCCAGCAGTGTAATAGACCAAAACAGGAATAGAATGGTGAATCCACTGGAAAGTACGGATACGACATTGACCCAATAGGCCACCTGCTCTACATCGCCCAGGGCAAAAAATGAAAACAACCGACCAATCAGCAGAAAAAACGGCGCTCCGGGAGGGTGGGGCACTTGTAGCTTGTAAGACACAGCGATAAACTCCCCGCAATCCCAATAGCTGGCGGTACGCTCCACCGTGAGCAGGTAAACAATTGTAGAAACAATAAAAACAAGCCACCCTGTCAGGTTGTTGATTTTCTGGTAGTTATTCATTTTTAGTAGAAATTAGAGGCTCGAAAATAGTAAATAAATTTATATTGGTCAGGGTGCAGTGCGATTTCTGTCCGTAAATTCTGAAATTGATAAATCCCTGAAACAGAGATTTTCACGAAGCAGTATGAAAAACAAAAAATAATATTCTTAAATTTGGTTTATTATTCGGAAGTATTATATCACATTTCGTGTTTGGGCGTTACACTAGCACAATAGGAAAAATCAATTTTCACACTTTTTAGGAGAAGAGATAATAGATGCAGAAACCTTTACTTATCTAAACATCCTGTAGAATTTCTTGAAATTGTATTATTAATGGGAAACAGAAAGCTGGAAATAATACGTGTTCTGTCTTTTGTGTGCTTTTTTATTTTGGCGGCCAACCCAAGTATCAGTGCGCAAAGTGACGACGACCAGGAGGAAAAGAAAGTAAGAAAGGACTACTTGCTTATTTCCGATATTACCGTGCAGATTGAGGCCACCAAGGCCATCAATGACATGTACAACTTTAAGTTTCAAAGCGCCGCGGCGCAGTTCAAGTGGTTGATCAAAAGGTACCCTGACCACCCCCTTCCCTATTTTCTTCTGGGCCTCAATGAATGGTGGAAAATAATGCCCAACGAAGAGGTGACTACTTATGACGACCGCTTTCTGGCCTATATGGATACGTCCGTCCTCCTTGCCGAAAAACTTTATGAAGTAGATACCTCCAAGCTGGAAGGAGCTTTTTTTCTCTCCGCCACTTACGGCTTTGTGGCCAGGCTGCACTCTGACCGGGGAAATTGGATACGAGCAGCCAACTACGGAAACAAGGCCCTGAGCTACCTGAGCGATTGCCGGCCCCTGGCGGACCTGAGCCCCGAGCTGATGTTTGGCGATGGCTTGTTCAATTACTTCTCCGTGTGGATCCGAGACAATTATCCCAAGCTGAGACCACTGTTGGTGCTTTTCAGCAAGGGTGACAAAGAGCTGGGACTAAAGCAGCTTACCGAGGTAGCCCACAACGCATTTTACACACGCACAGAAGCCCAGCTGTGGCTTATGCGCATCCTTTTCAGCGAAGAAAAAGACTATAGCGGAGCCATGGTGATGTCCGAATACCTGCACAAAACCTTCCCTGACAATGCCTACTTTCACCGGTTCTATGCCAGGATGTTGTACAGCACGGGCCAGATAGTGCAGGCCAAAATGGAGTGCGAAGATATTCTTCAAAAGATTGACGACAAAATGCCCGGCTATGAGCAAAACAGCGGGCGGTGGGCTTCGTATTTCCTGGGTAGTATTATGGAGTCAAGCAGAAATGACCTGAAGGCCCGTGAATACTACGAAATGACGGTGAAGTTTGGTGAAGAAATAGAAGCCTTTGAGACAGGCTATTATTTGTATGCCATGCTTGGGCTGGCCAGGGTAGAAAAGCGGCTTGGCAATGAAAAGCGATCCAAAGAGTATTTGAAAAAAATCAAAAAATATGCGAAACGAAGCCATCCTTCGCATAAGCAGGCCCGCGAATACCTGAAAAAGATGTAATGGAAGCCAGAGACCTTCTCGTTACTCCTATCGTTTTAGTGCTGGTGTACATGGTGGCATATGCCGTAAGACCGCTGGCTACCGACAGTATTAACAGGAAGTATTTCATTCCGGCACTCACGCTGAAGATATTTGGCGGCATAGCACTGGGTCTGGTGTATCAGTTTTACTATGGCGGAGGCGATACATTTACCTATTTTCACCTTGGCAGCAAGCATATCTGGGATGCCTTTATGGACAGCCCGGCCAAAGGCTTCCAGTTGATTTTTGGCAAAAACGAATACTCTCCGGCTACGTTTTCCTACGCGTCCAAGATATATACCTACCGCGATTCGGCATCGTATTTCGTGGTGCGCATAGCCGGTCTCTTTGATATCCTCACTTTTCACACCTATTCGGCTACTGCGGTACTTTTTTCCACGCTCAGCTTCACCGGTATGTGGGCTATGTTCCTGGCCTTTTACAGGCTTTACCCCTCGCTACACAAGTATCTCGCAATCTCTACCTTTTTTATTCCCTCACTGTTTTTCTGGGGTTCGGGTATCTTGAAAGATCCTCTTACTATCAGTGCACTCGGGTGGGTTACGTTTAGTGTCTACATGATTTTCTTCGAAAAGAAATCCACATTCTTTTATGTGGTCGTTCTGCTGGTCTCGTTTTATGTGCTATATGCTATTAAAATCTATATTATCTTATGCTTTGCTCCCGCGGCGCTTTTTTGGGTGTTCTACGGGCAAGTAGCCAGAATTCGAAATGTTGTGCTGCGGCTCATGATCGCTCCGCTGGTGCTGGTATTGGCGGCAGCATTGGGATACTACGCTTTGATAAAAATTGGCGAAGACAGCCCACGCTACAGTGTGGAAAACATGCTTAACACCGCCGAAGTTACCGCCGAATGGATACACTATGTGAGTGTAAAAGAAGGTGGTTCGGCCTATACACTGGGCGATTTTGACTATAGCCCCACAGGGGTGATCAGGAAATTCCCAAAGGCCGTTTGGGTTACCCTGTTCAGGCCTTATCTCTGGGAAGCGCGTAATCCTGTCATGTTGCTTGCTGCTCTTGAAAGCCTGGCCATGCTATTATTCACCGTGTTTGTGGTCTATCGATGCGGATTCGGAAAGCTGCTCCGGCTCATCCCTCAAAAACCGGTACTCCTCTTTTGCTTTATCTTTGCTATTGCGTTTTCATTTGCCGTGGGCATATCCACTTATAATTTCGGATCGTTGGTGCGGTATAAGATTCCTATGGTACCATTCTATTTGTACGGCCTTTTTATCGCGCTCTACTATTCGAAAATGGAGAAAAACAAGCCGCGATTGGCTTCGGCTGAGTAAAATTTTTCCACTTTATGCCGCCCCTGCTGGCTCATACTATTGCGCAAATCGGCGTTTTGAAGTAGTGCTTTCAAGCTACCAACCCAATCTTCGGCTGAAGCCGCCAGGAAACCATTTTTACCGTGTTCAATTATTTGCGAATTTACACCCACCGGAGAAGCCACGGCGGGGATTCCCAACGATAGGTATTGAATAAGCTTAAAACCACATTTGCCCTGCTCCCATAGGGAGTCTTCCAGTGGCATAACGCCCACGTCAAACAAGAGAAGCTGTTGTATCTCAGATTGTTTGCTCCAGGGTATGTATCGCAGCCCATCAAAATCCATTTCAGGCGACTGATTAGAGATGACCACGAATTCAAAGTCCATTTCAGATCGCAGCCATTTCAGGGGGTGTTCCAGTAGTTTCAGGTATGATGCCGTAGAGTGGGTGCCGGTCCACCCAATCACAGGCCTGGTGTTTTCCCGGTGGATTTTCGCCTGGTTGTGATGGCGCCGGGTGTCCACCACAGTAGGGCTGATGACAGCATTTTCATTGTACTGCGCTGCATACGAAGCCAAATACTGATTGCCCACGCTCACCCTCTTACTCCACTGGCATATTTTTTTCACCTTTCCGGGGTATTTTATACCTGCTATGATCCGGTTGGTGTCGGAGGTGTTGGGCAGCCAGATAGCGTCGTCAAAATCGTAGATTATTTTCTTTCTGAAAATCCTGGCCAGCATGTATTCAAAAAACGGCGGACCTACCGGAGCAATCTCCCGGTGAATAAATACCAGGTCAAACCTCGCCATTGAAAATACCAGGCTCAACCTTCGCAAAAAGCCAAGTATCAGAAACCAGAATTTGCAGAGCTTTTTTCCGCGGCCATATAAGATTTTCCAACCGCGCTCTGTCCAGAAAGACTGAAAAGTGTATCGGTACCCATGACTGGCAAAATCTTTCAGGTAGTGCTCGAACCGGAACCGTTGGGAGGGCGCCTCTCCCAGGGGATAGGGCGCCAGTATAAGGACTTTCTGATCCCTCGTATGTGCTGCTTTCGTAGTTCCCAAAGATAGTCGGTTAACGATCGGCTGAACGGCCGGCGGTCATCAATAGCTTTCCTCAGGAGAAGGAAAATGCTTTTCTTTCACGTCTTTCACAAAGTTCGACACGGCGCCTGTGATTACCTCATCCAGATCTGCATATCTTCTCAAAAATCGAGGTTGAAACTCTTTGTTAATACCCAGCATGTCGTGCATGACCAACACCTGCCCATCTACATGAGGCCCAGCGCCGATACCTATTACAGGTATTTTCACTTGCCGGGCAACATTTTCGGCGAGCTGAGACGGAATTTTCTCTACCACAATTCCAAAACACCCGTATTCTTCGAGGGCGCGGGCATCTTCCACTAACTTCCTTGCCTCGGCTTCTTCCCGGGCCCTTACCGTGTAGGTGCCAAATTTATAAATAGACTGAGGTGTAAGGCCCAGGTGGCCCATCACGGGTACTCCGGCGCTTAATATTCGCTGCACAGAGTCTTTTATTTCCACGCCGCCTTCCATTTTCACGCCGTGCGCACCCGACTCTTTCATAATCCTGATGGCCGATCGCAGGGCTTCCGATGAATTTCCCTGGTAAGAGCCGAAAGGAATATCGACAATGACGAGAGCCCGCTTTACAGCTCTAATCACCGAGGCCGCATGATAGATCATTTGATCCAGCGTGATGGGGAGTGTCGTTTCATTTCCAGCCATCACGTTGGAGGCTGAATCACCCACGAGGATGATGTCTATTCCGGCGGAGTCGATGATCTTTGCCATGGAATAGTCATAGGCCGTGAGCATACTGATCTTTTCTCCCCGGTTTTTCATCTCCTGGAGCTGGTGGGTAGTTACCCGTTTTAATTGGCTAAATTGAGTGGACATGTCAGCGTTTTTGAGCGTTCTAAATTTTGACGGAGCGTGCGTATCACTAAATGGTTTGTATGGAAATTCTCAGGGGTTTTTCGGTATGGTTGTTTCTAATATAAGTAGACACCTTCTTTACCCTTGTCAAGCACTACTTCTATGTGTTCATTCAGCGTAGTCGAGAGTTCATATCCTGTAAAATCAGCAGAAATTGGAAAAAGGCTGTGCCCCCGATATACCAACACCGCTGTTTGTACTTTCTTCACGTCGGCTTGTAATATGGGTCTCAGGCTGTATAGAAAGGTTCTCCCAGTATTCAGCACGTCATCCACTAAAATCAGTGAGGCCTTTTTTAGCAGCTTTACGTCGCAGTCCAGGGTGATCTCCTTGCTGGTGGGGTGACCTTTGTCTATGTTTACCTTTACCAGGTGGAGTTCCAAAGGCGATATGCTTTCCAGTTCCCTGATCAGCAGTCCGGCAAACTTATAGCCTGTATCGGGTATCCCCGCAATGATCAGCTTTTTTTCCAGATAGTTTTTTTCATATATCTCGTAGGCTATCCGCTTTATCTTTTGAAAGATTTCACTTTTGGATAAAATGAGGTTGTTTTCCTTAACCATGAGCAGCTTTTTTATAAAAGAGGTAGAACTTTGCTGTCTTTGTAAGTCGAAAGTACGACCATAGATTGCATATTGTCAACTTCTTTTATCTCACTAATCTTTTCCAGCATCAGCTTTTGGTACGATTGAATGTCTTTTGAGGTAATTTTGAGTATGAAATCCCCGGCGCCGGTAATGTGGTGGCATTCGATCACCTCGTCGATTTTGTTTATGGCTTCTATGAAACCTTCTATTTTTGCTTTGGTGTGACCGTTGAGTGATACGAGTACAAAGGTAGCCACTCCAAGGCCGATTTTCGAAGGGTTGAGCTTGGCGTGGTAGCTCATAATAATTCCCATCTGTTCCAGCTTTTTTACGCGCTCCAGGGTAGGTGCAGGAGACAAGCCGATCTCCTCAGACAATCGGGCATTGGTAATTCGCCCCTGTAACTGGATAATTCCCAGTATCTTCCTGTCTATTTCGTCTAATTTAAGAAGTTGGTTCATGTCAGCACAAAATAATATTCGGCACAAGATAGCGATAATGAATATTATTCCGGAAATAAATGATGATTAGCGTCTGCGGAAAATTATCGCAAACCCTTTTTGCAATGGCATTAGTGAAAACATTGAGACTTTTCTTACTTTTGCGGTGAATTTTCAAGCCAAAACATTTCATGATCAGTTTCTTCAAAACTCCTGCGAAAACGATAGTTGCCGTTCAGACTCCCTCTTCCATCGCACCTGAAAATGTCGAAAAACTCAACTGGCTGTTTGGTGGCGCTACCCTTGTTGATGCACCGTCGGTAGAAGGCGTTTTCGTAGGCCCGCGCAGAGAAATGATTACTCCCTGGAGCACTAATGCCGTGGAGATTACCCAAAACATGGGCATAGGCGGAATAGTGAGAATTGAAGAGTTTTTTATTTCGAAAAGCGCCACACCTGATCATGACCCCATGCTACAAATGGTATATCAGGGGCTAAGCCAAACCTTGTTTACGATCGATAAGCACCCCGAGCCGATTTTATTTATCGACGATATCGCTACATACAACCGGCAGGAGGGCCTGGCACTGAACGACGAAGAAATTGCTTACCTGGAAAGCCTGAGCCAAAAGCTGGGCCGAAAGCTCACCGACAGTGAGATATTTGGCTTTTCGCAGGTAAACTCCGAGCACTGTCGCCACAAAATTTTCAACGGCATATTTATCATCGACGGAGAGCAGAAAGAAAGCTCGCTTTTTCAACTCATAAAAAAGACTACCCAAACGCATCCCAACCGGGTAGTTTCCGCTTACAAAGACAACTGCGCGTTCATACAGGGGCCGGTGATGCTGCAGTTTGCGCCGGCCACGCAAGACAAACCCGATTTTTTCGAAGTAAAAGAATACGAATCGGTGATTTCATTGAAAGCCGAAACGCATAACTTTCCTACTACCGTGGAGCCCTTCAACGGCGCGGCGACCGGTAGCGGTGGCGAAATTCGCGACCGTATTGGTGGTGGAAAAGGCGCCCAACCCCTGGCGGGCACCGCTGTGTACATGACAGCCTATCCACGTTCGGCAGAAGGCAGGGACTGGGAAAAAGCCACCGAAGCCAGGAAGTGGCTGTACCAAACACCGGAAGAGATTCTCATAAAAGCTTCTAATGGCGCCAGCGACTTCGGGAACAAGTTTGGCCAACCCCTTATTTGCGGTAGCGTGCTCACCTTTGAGCATTTTGAGAAAGGAAAAAAATATGGCTATGACAAGGTGATCATGTTGGCCGGCGGAATAGGCTACGGCAAAAAGGCAGATAGCCTGAAAGACGCCCCGGAAAAGGGCGACAAGGTGATCCTGATGGGTGGCGACAACTATCGAATAGGCATGGGGGGTGGCGCTGTCTCTTCTGTGGCCACGGGAGAGTTTGCCAATGCCATTGAGCTGAATGCGGTACAGCGAAGTAACCCGGAAATGCAGAAACGAGTGTCTAACGCCATCCGTGCGCTGGCAGAATCAGACAAAAACCCCATTGTTTCCATTCACGATCACGGGGCCGGAGGCCACCTAAACTGCCTGTCGGAACTGGTGGAAACTACCGGTGGCAAAATCGACATCACAAAACTGCCCGTGGGCGACCCCTCGCTTTCGGATAAAGAAATTATTGGCAATGAGTCGCAGGAAAGAATGGG
>CAYUJK010000052.1:0-5638 GCA_964444895.1 uncultured Roseivirgaceae bacterium | reverse complement strand
TGGCCCTGGGCATCAATATTCCTACGGGTAAAGATTCGCTTTCCATGACCCAAAAATACAAGGATGGAGAAGTGGTGTATGCGCCTGGTACGGTAATTATCTCCGCTGCCGGCGAAGTGAAAAACATCAGGAAAGTGGTAGAGCCGGTGCTGAAAAATGTACCCGGCAGCGAACTGATATATATTGATTTTTCTGGAGATGAGTGGAAGCTTTCCGGAAGTGCTTTTGGCCAGGTAATAAATAAAATAGGTCAAAATCCGCCTTCGGTAAAGGATGCCCGGAAGTTTGTCAAAGCGTTTGGAATGGTACAGGATTTAATCGAAAAAGACCTGATCATCGCCGGCCACGACGTATCTGCCGGAGGCCTGGTAACTGCCCTGGCAGAAATGTGCTTCCCCAACACTGAGCTGGGGATAGACCTCAGCCTTAACGATGCAGAAAATACCGATCTCGTCAAGTTCCTCTTTGCTGAAAACCCTGCCCTGGTGGTACAGGTGGAGAATGCGGATCGCATGATAGAAGACTTTGCAAAGGAAGGGATAAAGGCGTTTTCAGTGGGAAAAATAAACAAAAAGGCTCAGCTAAATATTCATGGGCTTTCCCTTTCCATACCCGAACTTCGCGACACCTGGTTCAGGACGTCTTTCCTGCTTGACCGAAAGCAAAGCGGCGAACGACTCGCAACACTGCGCTACGAAAACTATAAAAAGCAAACGCTGGAATTTCAGTTCCCCAGCCACTTCACTGGCAAATTTGCCGATGTCGGCGCAAATCCTGACCGGCGGAAATCTACCGGTATAAAAGCCGCCATCATTCGTGAAAAAGGTGTGAATGCCGATCGCGAAATGGCCTGGATGATGTACCTGGCGGGGCTGGACGTGAAAGACGTCCACATGACTGATCTCATCGCAGGCCGCGAAACGCTGGAAGACATCAACCTGATCGTATTTGTGGGAGGGTTTTCTAATTCTGATGTGTTAGGCTCAGGCAAAGGATGGGCAGGCGCTTTTCTCTACAATCCAAAAGCCAAAGAAGCGCTGGATAAATTCTATGCTCGTGAGGACACGCTCAGCCTGGGAGTGTGTAATGGCTGCCAGGCAATGATTGAGCTGGGCCTGATTACCCCGGAGCATACAGAGAAACCCAAAATGCTTCACAATGACTCGCATAAATATGAGTCGATATTTGTGAATGTGGACATTAGTGAAAACCACTCCGTCATGCTGAAGTCGCTGGCTGGCTCGCGACTCGGAATATGGGTGGCCCACGGAGAAGGCAAGTTTCGCCTGCCGAAAGAGGAGAGCGAATACCACATTCCCATGAAATACAGCTACGAGGAATATCCCGGCAACCCTAACGGCTCTGACTATAGTGTAGCTGGCCTTTGCTCTGCCGATGGCCGGCACCTGGTGATGATGCCTCACCTGGAGCGCGCTATCTACCCCTGGAACTGGCCTTATTATCCGGAGGAAAGAAAGACCGACGAAGTATCGCCGTGGATAGAAGCTTTTGTGAATGCGCGAAAGTGGATAGAAGAAAAGAAATCGTGAGATAAATGGGGATTTGGGCAGCAATGACGCTATTCGCGATTTCTGCCCAACATTTTTTTCAGCCAGCACATCGAGAAAATACCTCCCGCGTCAATTCATTACACTGAGGTCCCATCCTGATTTTTCCTCCTTTACCCCTTCTACAATGATCATACTGGTTTCGGCGGCTCTCTGCCTGATGGCCTTTGCGGAAGCGTATTGATCTGAATTCCACCATTCCTGGGCGCGTTCTACGGAAGGAAACTCAAGTACAACTATCCGCTCAGGATTCCAGTCTCCTTCCATGGGTGTTACCTGTCCTCCCCGCACCACGAACTTGCCGCCATATTCGGCAAGGGTGTCAGGGGTCATTTTTTGGTATTTTGCCATCTCCACAGGGTCGTGGATGGAGATATCGACAATCACATAAGCGAGCATATTGGGGGTAGTTTTAACGAAACGTATACGAAAATAAATAAGAATAACGGAATACGAAAATGTTGAAGCCCGGACAAGCTATCTTTCCCTGTTTCAACTTTTCATTGGCTATTTTTCCGGGCTGCGTTCGTCCTCTTCAGTGATGGTCACGTCTTCTTTTATCAATTCTTCCAGCTCGGTATCCTGTACATCTTCCTCTTCGAAGTATTCCATGATCATGTTGCGGATTTCCTGCGCGCTGAGGTTGTGGTGCATCTTGCCTCCCCTCACTATGGAGAGCTGCCCGGTTTCTTCCGACACCACCAGCACCAGTGTGTCAGTGGCTTCGCTCATACCGATGGCTGCCCGGTGACGAAGACCAAACTGTGCGGGCAAGTTGTCCTGGTCGCTCACGGGCAATATACACCGCGCTGCCACTATGCGCCCATTGTGAATGATTACCGCGCCATCGTGCAGCGGACTGGTTTTGTTAAAAATCGCCAGCAGCAGGCGTTTGGAAATGATTCCGTCAATCCGGTCACCGGAATCGGCGTAAAATTTAAGCCCCGATACTTTGGAGAAAACAATAAGGGCGCCGGTATACGTGCCTCCCAGTGTTTTAGCTGCCTCTATAATCGGCACTACATTAATTTCGTGTTCCTTATGATTTTTTTTCCACGGGAAATTTTTGAACAAATCTTCTTTCCTGAAAGAGGTAGACTTGCCAATGATGAGCAGAAATTTCCGGATTTCAGGTTGGAAAAGGATGATCACGGCAATGACGCCCACGCCCATGAACTGCCCGAGTATAGCGGTGAGCAACTCCATTTCAGCCGCGCGAACCACCAGGTAAATAAGATACAGCAGTAGGAAACCGAGAAAAACCCTGATGGCGATACTTCCCTTCATGAGCTTGTACACCTGGTACAGCAGCACGGTGACAAAGAGAATATCAATGGCATCTACCAGGCTAAAAGTCAAAAATCCTATCTGAAATAAAAGTGTCAACAATTGAGTCTTTTAATAAGTTCTACCGCTTCCCTTGCTTCCTTCACGTCGTGAACCCTGAGGATGGAGGCGCCCTTCAGCAGCGCCACGGAGTTTAGCACCGTAGTGCCGTTCAGCGCTTCGCCGGGCGTAATGCCCAATGTTTTATAAATAAACGACTTTCTGGAAACGCCAACCAGCAGTGGGTGTTTTAATGCCTTAAAATACTCCAAATTTTTAAGTATTTCATAGTTTTGCCCGATGGTTTTTGCAAACCCAATACCAGGATCCACGATGATGTCGTTGTGCCCGGCAAGGTTAAACTTCCTTATTTGCGATTCGATAAATTTCAGAATATCGAGCAACAGGTTATCGTATTCCGTAAGTGTTTGCATTGTTTCCGGGTTTCCCCTACTGTGCATCAAAACGTAAGGAACGCCCAGCGCGGCTATGGTTTCCACCATTTTTTCATCCGCACATCCACCCGATATGTCATTGATCATATCCGCTCCCTGGTCCACAGCTACTTGCGCTATTCCCGAACGAAAGGTATCTACAGAGATCACCACATCCGGAAACGCATTGCGAATCTTTTGAATGGGACTTAGCAGCCTGTCAGCTTCCTCGTCTTCACTCACCACCTTCGCATGGGGCCGGGTAGAATAGGCTCCGAGGTCCAGGATTTGAGCCCCCTGGTTCACATAGGTTTTTGCTTTTTCCAGGATCAGCTTTTCAGATGCCAGCCTGCCTCCGTCATAAAAGGAATCAGGTGTCAGGTTAATGATGCCCATTACCCAGGGTTCGGAAAGCTCAACGACTTTTCCTCTTATTTTTAGTGTCTTTTTCGGATAAAAAAATTTATCTTTCGCAGCCAAGAACAGGTCTGTTTTATCTGAAATCAAGATTTATAAGCATTGAATACCAAAACGATCGACGAATATAAGCAAGTAATCAAGGCTTGTAAAGATGTATTTGTAAAGAAAACAAAAGATTACGGAACGGCGTGGAGAATTCTTCGCCTCCCTTCTATTACCGACCAGATTTTTATTAAAGCCCAGCGCATACGCTCTATACAGGAAAAGGGAACCCAAAAAGTGGATGACGATATTGCCTCGGAGTTCATTGGCATTGTCAACTACTGCGCTATAGCCATGATTCAGCTCGAACTGGGGAAAGAGGGAGAAACCAATCTGACTCTGAAAGAAGTAGAGCCGCTCTACGACCGCAGCATAAATGAGACCATAGATCTGCTCCTTGACAAAAACCACGACTATGACGAGGCCTGGCGTGAGATGCGGGTATCGTCGATCACGGATATTATTTTAATGAAACTGTTCCGGGTGAAACAAATAGAAGACAACGACGGCCAAACGCTTATTTCCGAGGGCGTGAAAGCCAACTACCAGGATATCATCAACTACTCGGTTTTTTGCTTAATAAAATTAGGATATGGGAGCACGAAAGATACTTGACCACGCAGTACTGATATTTACAGGCGCACTTTTCATTTTTTCCGGGCTGATAAAGGTAAACGACCCCATTGGCACAGCCATCAAACTTGAAGAATACTTCGAAGTATTTGCCAGCGACTTCGGTTCGTTTTTTCATGCTTTTATCCCTATCTCCTTGGAACTCGCTGTGTTTGTCGTGGTGCTGGAGGTTGTGTTGGGATTTGCCGTATTGATCAGGCATCAAATGAAAATAACTGCCTGGCTGCTGCTGTTAATTATCGTATTCTTCACGTTTCTTACGGGCTATTCGGCCTATTTTAACAAGGTGACTGACTGCGGTTGTTTTGGTGACGCCATCAAACTTACCCCCTGGGAGTCTTTTTTCAAAGACATCGTCCTGTTGGTGTTTATCGTGTACATATTTATCTTCCGAAAGCAATACAAACCCCTGATTCCCGGAAATAAGAGTTTTATTGTGATGGCTGTCGTAATCTTGCTTAATACTTTTTTGGCATTTTTGGCTATTCGGCACCTGCCTTTTATCGATTTCATTGCATACAAAATCGGCAATAACATTGGTGAGGCCATGCAGCCCAGCGAACCCTACCGGTATAAATATATTCTGGAAAAAGACGGCGAGACGTTTGAGTTCGAGGAATATCCCACAGAGGAGGGCTATGAGTATAAAGACATGATACTCCTGAACCCCGAAGCCCAGCCAAAGATCACGGACTATCACGTGTGGAATGATGATGGCGATTTTACAGAGCAGTCTCTAACTGGTAGAAAGCTATTCATCGTGGTGCACAATGTAGCGGAAGCTTCCCTGTCAAATCTGGATGAAATTCAACATTTGGTTAAAGGCGTTGAGGGCAAAGTAGATGTTTGGCTACTCACTTCAAATGACGCCGCAACGGTCGAAAACTTCCGGCACGAGTACCAACTCGCCATTCCGTATTATTATGTAGATGCTACCGTAATCAAGGCGATGATCCGGTCCAATCCGGGAATTATGCTGTTGGAAGATGGAACCGTGCTGGGCAAGTGGCACCACAACGATACCCCGAACGCGGAGAAGGTTCTGGGTTTGGTTGGGAAATAGGAGCTTGAGCTGCACGTGCCAATATTCAGACTGCTGGCATACTCACATTGGTCGGCAATAGACTACGGAGTTGAATTTTAGATTCCAAATATAGATCTGTTACGTTTCGAATTTAGAACATTGACTTATTGGAATTTATTTGAAATTTGGGG
>CAYUJK010000051.1:12913-14174 GCA_964444895.1 uncultured Roseivirgaceae bacterium | reverse complement strand
ATGCTAAACGATCTTTTAAACGGGGTACAAAATTTTTTTGGCTATCGCAGAAAGGAAGCGATAGGGTTCCTGGTCCTGGCTGGTATCATGGTAGTCGTGATGCTGGGACCGTTCGTTTGGGGATCACTAATGATCAAAGATGCCGTGGCCGACGAGCGCGATCACCAACTGCTCGACAGCCTGGTGAAAGTCTTAGAGCGAAGGCACGAAATACACTATTTCGATTTCGATCCCAATACGCTGGAAAAAGACAGCATGTACCTGTTGGGGCTGAGGCCCTCGGTGGTGGAAACATGGCAAAATTACCTCAGCAAGGGGGGGAAGTTTCGATACAAATCGGATTTTGGAAAACTTTACGGTCTTGAGACGGAGGACTTCGAAAGGTTGTCATCCTATATTGCGCTGCCAGACAAATCAACAACACCCGCACCGCAAAAATCTGTTCAAACCCCTAAATCGATTTCCCTGGATATTAACCAGGCTACGGCCAACGACCTTACTGCCATCCCGGGGATCGGCGAGGTTCTTTCAGAAAGAATTGTAAAATACCGCGAACTCCTGGGCGGATATGTAAGTAAGGAACAACTCGCCGAAGTGTACTATCTGGAGGGAAAAGCACTCGAAAACACCAAAGAATCGGTATTTATCTCCGGGACGTTTCAGCCCCGGAAGATCAACTTAAACCAGGCTGACTACCGGGAAATCATCAAACATCCTTATATTGACAAGGAATTGGCAAACAGTATCAGCAAGATACGCCGGTCTGCCGACTCACTTGTCACCCTGCAAAAACTGGAAGTACTCATGCGAGGAAAGGAATCGACACTTTTCGCCCTTTTACCCTATATCGATTTTTAATATTTTGGCTGCCCGACATGCAAAAGATTTTACAACATTATCTCAAGCGCCTCACCAACTTATCGGGCAACAACCGTTCGCTTCTCTTACTCAGGCTCACGTCAGATCACTTCATTGATGTGCATTCGTTCGACTTCGTGAATAACCAACCCTCGTTCAGTATTATTTCTGACCTGATCAAAGGCAAAAGTGCTGTGAAGCTTTGCAACAGTTTTGACAGCCGCAATGAAGTAACTAACCAGCTGAGCATGAGGTTGAAAAAGCTACAGCGGTCAGACAAATACATTTTTGAAGAACGCGGCGCCAAAGATCTGTATGTGGGATGGCCATTTGCCAGGGGAAAATTCGCCGACGGCACGCCCCTGCGCTGTCCGCTGTTGTTTTTTCCGGTAGAGCTGGAAAA
>CAYUJK010000051.1:11320-12813 GCA_964444895.1 uncultured Roseivirgaceae bacterium | reverse complement strand
GACTTTATCAACAGCCAGAAAGATGGCGAAATTAAGCTTTTCCCCGAAGCGGTAATCGGCATTTTTCCGCAGGCCGGCTCTTACCTGGTGCCTGACTACATCCACATGCTGGAAAACGAGAAATATGCCGACATTGAGGAGTTTTTTGTCAATCGAACACTGAAAGAAGACGAAGAAGAATACCGGCTACACTCCCACTCTTTTTACGACTTCCTGAACAAGGTAAAAGAAGAAGAAACCTTTACTCCCTTCAAAATGGATGCCTTCCAGGAAAATGCCATCAAGGCTGTGAAGCGGGGCAACTCACTGGTAGTACAGGGCCCTCCCGGCACTGGCAAGTCGCAGATGATCTGCAATATGATATCAGACTTCATCGCACGCGGAAAACGAGTATTGGTAGTGTGCCAGAAGCGCGCAGCCCTTGATGTAGTATACAACCGCCTTACCGAACACAACATTGCAGATTTTGCAGCACTGGTGCACGATTTCAAAAACGACCGGAAACCCATATATGAGCAATTGCACCGGCAGATAGAGCGGCTCTACGAATACCGGATGAAAAACAACAGCCTGGACGCCATTCAGTTGGAAAGAAATTTTCTGCAAAGCAGCCGCAAAATAGACCAGATAGCTGAGGAGTTGGAGGAGTTTAAGTTCGCCTTGTTTGATGAAAAGGAAGCGGGCGTATCCATCAAGGAGCTCTATCTCACCAGCGACCACACCCGGCCCGTGATTAACATCAAGCAGGAGTACAAATTCTTTAAAGTAAACGAGGTAGATGCTTTCCTCGGCAAGCTGCACATCTATTTTAGCTATTATGCGAAGTTCTCCTCTGATGATTATACCTGGAAAAACCGAAAGTCTTTTGCCGGATACGGCATATCGGACTTGCAGAAAATGCGCGAAATCATTGAAGAAATCCCCGCTACCCAGGCCGATTTTGCTAAAAAAACGGAAGAACTTCTCGGTTTCAAGATGGATGTTTCGGACGGCGAAAAAGTCTTTGAAATGAAAGACAAACTGTACCAGGTGGCCGAGCTGCTCGAAAACGAAAAAGTATATGAATATTTCGCCTATATCTCTCACCATCAGGAGCTAAGCCCCGACTTGTTGTGGCTGAGCAACGCCGAAAAGAACCTGATGGCCTGCTTCAAAGACAACGGCCCCGAAATAAGCCTTACCAAGTACGAGCTGGGAAGGTTCCAGGAAGTGCTCAAAAAGCGGATGGACTCGCAGAAAAATATCGTTAAGTACATCCGGTGGTCATTATTTTCTAACGACAAACCTTTTATAAAGAGAGTGCTGAATGCCAATAAGCTGGGTCAGAAGAAGAAACACTTTCGCATCCTTGAAAATAAAATAGACAACCGGCTAAACCTGGAGCACAACCTCACCAAACTGCGCGAAACCAAGTGGCTGATAGAGGTACCGAAAACGTACAAACTGAACGATTTCATTGAGTGGTTTGACCTCCAGAAAAAAGCCGTAAGTGC
>CAYUJK010000051.1:3954-11220 GCA_964444895.1 uncultured Roseivirgaceae bacterium | reverse complement strand
ACCACACCGATAACCTGGAAGAGGTGTTTCTCAATAGCCTGAAGCTGGCCTGGATAGAATACCTGGAAAGTAAGTATCCGGTACTTCGCTCGGTGAATTCGATGCGCTTCGAGCACAACCAAAAAGAGCTGCAGGAAGAGGTAAAGAAGAAGCTGAAAGTAAGCGCTGAAATTGTAATGATGAACGCCCGTGAGACCACTTTCAGAGACGTCGAGTTTAACAAGCTGAACAACATGGTCACGTACCGCGACCTGCTGCACCAGGTGACTAAGAAACGGATGATATGGCCCATACGAAGGGTGGTGAGCTCCTTTGCCGATGAAGTGTTTCGCCTTATCCCTTGTTGGATGGCCAGCCCGGAGTCGGTGTCGGCCATTTTCCCGATGGAACAGCTTTTCGACGTGGTGATCTTTGACGAGGCCTCACAGTGTTTTGCGGAGCGGGGTATTCCGGCCATGTACCGCGGAAAGCAGGTAGTGATCACTGGCGACGACAAGCAACTGAGCCCTTTTGATTTGTACAAGGTGCGCTGGGACGACGAAACCGAAGACAATGACATCCCGGCGCTTGAAGTCGATTCGCTGCTGGACCTGGGCAGCAAATACCTGATGCAGGTGCAGCTCCGGGGCCACTACCGCAGCAAGTCGCTTGATCTCATCGACTTTTCCAACCAGCTGTTTTACAACGGAAGCCTGACCCTGCTGCCCGACAGGGAAATTGTAAACTCAGGAAATCCGGCGATAGAATACATCAAAGTAGATGGTCTATGGGAAGGCAACCGCAATAAGCAGGAAGCCGAAAAAGTGGTAGAAATATATGCCAAGATTGTAAAAGAACAGCCGGAAAAGGAAATTGGCATCGTTACCTTCAACGCCCAGCAACAAGAGCTCATCCTGGACAGCCTGGACCAGTACGCCCTCGACAACAAGCTGAACCTGCCGGAGAGTCTTTTTGTAAAAAATATTGAAAATGTGCAGGGCGACGAGAGGGATATCATCATTTTTTCGATTGCCTACGCCGCCGATAGCAAGGGCGCCATACGACACCAATTTGGCAGCCTGAATGTGATGAAGGGTGAAAACCGCCTCAACGTAGCCGTAACCAGGGCACGCGAAAAGGTAGTGATCGTCACCAGCATTTATCCGCAGGAGTTGAAAACAGAAGACACGAAAAATGAAGGGCCCAAGCTCCTGAAAAAATACCTCCAGTATTCGCTTGATGTGTCGGAGAGCAAGTTCAAGCCCACACTTCAGCCCAAAGAACACAGCGTTAACTGGTACCTCAAAGACAAGCTACGCGAGCTGTCGCAAGGCAATAAAAAAGAGTATGAATTTGTGGAGGAAATGCCCTTTGCCGATCTCACCGTGAAGAGAAAAGAAAAATACCTGGGTCTGCTGCTCACCGATGACGACCTCTACTACCAGGGCGTTTCTGTGAAAGACATGCACGTGTACACGCCCTTTACCCTGAGTGGTAAAAACTGGAAATTCAGAGGATTCAGCAGCCGCGAATACTGGCACGACAAAGAGGAGATCAGGGAGCAGTTGTTGAAATTTGCCCAAGGGTGTGATGAGGAGTGATACGCGCCATTCTTTCTCCTATCGATCTTATCTGCTGCCGTGAAAATTGTCTTTTCCTCTCGCACGTTTTATCTCCCGCTTCATTTCCCTACCTTTGCTGGAATTTTTGAAACAGCATGAGTTTAAAAGAGGAAATCAATAAGCGCAGAACTTTCGGCATCATCAGCCACCCCGATGCGGGAAAAACAACCTTAACCGAAAAGCTACTGCTCTTTGGCGGGGCCATTCAAACCGCCGGAGCAGTGAAATCAAACAAAATCAAGCAGCACGCCACCTCGGATTTTATGGAAATCGAAAAGCAAAGGGGTATCTCAGTAGCTACTTCGGTCATGGGTTTTGAATACAACGGGTTGAAAATCAACCTACTCGACACACCAGGTCACCAGGACTTTGCCGAAGACACCTATCGCACCCTCACTGCCGTGGACAGCGTGGTGATGGTGATCGACTGTGTGAAAGGCGTGGAAATCCAAACGGAAAAGCTAATGGAAGTTTGCCGCATGCGCGCCACCCCTGTCATCTCTTTCATCAACAAGCTTGATCGCGAAGGCCGCGACCCTTTCGAACTATTAGACGAAATCGAAGAAAAGCTCAACATACGCGTGCATCCTCTGAGCTGGCCTATTGGCATGGGAAAAAGCTTTAAAGGAGTTTACAGCCTGTATACAAAGAGTTTGCTGCTATTCAGACCCAGCCAAACAAAAGTCAATAAAGAAGACTTGCTAAAAATAGAAGACATCAACAGCCCGGAAATCGACCAGTTGGTAGGCGAAAGCTACGCCAAACAGTTGCGGGAAGACGTGGAACTGATCGAAGGTGTGTATGGTGACTTTGATACAGACGAATACCTGAAAGGCGAAGTAGCCCCGGTATTTTTTGGCAGTGCGGTGAATAATTTCGGTGTACAGGAGTTGCTTGATTGCTTCATTCGCATTGCACCAACGCCCAGAGAAAGATCAACAGAAGAAAGAGTAGTGCTGCCCGATGAAAATAAGTTTTCGGGATTTGTGTTTAAAATTCACGCTAACATTGATCCCAAGCACCGCAACCGCATCGCCTTCCTGCGGGTATGCTCGGGTCAGTTCGAAAGAAATAAAAACTACTTCCACGTCCGTCAGAACAAAAACGTACGGTTTTCGAATGCTACGGCCTTTATGGCGCAAAGCAAGGAAACCATAGAAGAGGCTTTTCCGGGAGATATCGTAGGGCTATACGATACGGGGAACCTGAAAATTGGAGATACACTTACCGAAGGAGAGAAGGGCACATTTAAAGGAATTCCCAGTTTTTCACCCGAAATATTCAGGGAAGTGATCAATAAAGACGCGATGAAAAGCAAACAGTTGGAAAAAGGACTGAACCAGCTGATGGAAGAAGGCGTGGCGCAGCTTTTTACATTTGAAATGGGGTCGCGAAAAGTGGTAGGTACCGTGGGGCAGCTACAGTTCGAGGTGATCCAGTACCGCCTGCTCAACGAGTACGGGGCTTCCTGCCAGTTTGCCCCGATCAACTTGTACAAGGCCTGCTGGATAAAAAGCACCGATGCCAAAAAGCTCAAAGAGTTTGTTGACTCCAAATACCGGCACATAGCCCGCGACAAAGATGGTAAGCTCGTATTCATGGCCGAAACCAAGGCCTGGATGGGTATGGTGCAAGACAACTTCCCGGAGATAGAGTTTCATTTCACCAGCGAGTTTTGAGATGACACCCGATGTACTCTATGAAGACAACCATCTGCTTGTGGTAAATAAACCCGCCGGCTACCTGGTACAGGGCGACAAGACCGGAGACGAACCCTTAGTGGAATTCTACAAAACATATCTCAAAGAAAAGTACCATAAACCCGGCAATGTATTTCTCGGAGTAGTGCACCGGCTGGATAGGCCCGTATCTGGTGCGCTCATTTTTGCCCGTACTTCCAAGGCCCTGGAGAGAATGAACCGGCAATTCCAGGACAGAGCCGTGCAAAAAACCTACTGGGCCATCGTGCAAAAAAGACCCCCGGCAGAGAGCGGTACACTGGAGCACTACCTGCTCAAAGACACACAGAAAAACGTGGTAAAAGCCTATGACAAGCCAAAAGGAGCCGCTCAAAAGGCCATTCTTCACTACAAGTTTTTAAAAGAAATAGGCGACGATATTTTGTTGGAAATTAACCCGGTTACGGGTCGGCCACACCAGATCCGGGTACAACTGGCCAAAATTGGCTGTCCGATTAAAGGGGACCTGAAATATGGTTTTCCCACCCCTAACGATGACGGAAACATCAGCCTCCATTCGCGAAGTGTGACCTTCGTACACCCCACTACAAAAGAGAAAATGACCGTGAGAGCAAATGTACCAAAGGGATGGAGCTTAACCCGAAAAATTCCGTGAATTTTTCGCCCTTTGGGCCGAAACCGCACAAAACACTGACTGTCAGCAATATATTTTCCAATTGAGCTTTCTCCCCAATTTAGTTTATTCCTCAGAATTGAGGAAAGGTGTTTTGTGCTTATCGGGGTTAACCCTGCATCTAAACCACTTGAAATCAAATGGTTACCTGAATCTTGTTTTGAAAAATATGCTTTGTGATGAATAATCCGGGTTAAAATAAGCTGGGAAGGGTATCGAAGCATGATGAGTTCTTGCGTCAAATGTCTTTTCCGCGCTCAAACTCCTCGAACTTGCGCACGTCATCGGCGATGCTGCGGGAAATGGCTAAAATGATGGTGACGTCGTCAAGCATCCCCACGATAGGTATGAAGTCGGGAATGGCGTCAAGCGGCATCACAAAATAGATAAGTGCAGCCACAACCAATACCAGCGACCGGATGGGCAACTCCTTGTATTCGCCGGTAACACAGGCTTTCACCATTCGCAGAAAGGTGAATATTTTGTCAGCAAAGCGCTTTGCACCACTGGCCACTCCGGAGCCCGTATCAATCTTGTCTGCCGCTTTGTCCATTAGCCTGTTCAGGCTTTCTTTGTTGCCCACGATTTTCCCTGCCCGGTGTAGGGCATTTTTGAAGCTGGAGCTCTTTACGAAAGTATTTCTGCCCATATTAGAATATTTCTCTTATTTCGTCTTTAACGAACGACAGCGCCGCGCCGATCGTATCTTCGTTTTTTGCCATGTACTGGGCCACTACCTCCTTGGCCAGGTCGGTGCTCTTAGCATCTTCGCCCATCTTTTCTCCGGCCGCGTTGATCAGGGTGATGATGTCTTCCGTGGAGCTTTTGATGAGGTTCCACGCGCGGTCGCTCATGTAGATCTGCTGAGAAAGGTTATGGCTGAGCTCTTCGCGGATCTGGCGCACCAGCATATTTTGGAAGTTCCGGGCTGTTAGTCCGGGTTCATTCAAGGTAGGGAGCAGGTGGCCCGGCGAGATGCGCTCCAGGTAGAGGCACATTCGCTCATAAGCCTGTAGGCGCAGCGGCAGTATGGTTTTGTCGTTTTCCACCTTCAGGTCAATGGCCTTGGCGCGCAGCTCTTTCACTACCATCGACCGCATAGTAAGGTACATGGCATACAACACCAAAGCCGCGGGGAGTATTATTTTTGCAAATTCAATGATCACATCCATAGATCGTCGTACAATTAATCGTTGAATCCTAAAATTAATTAGTCCTGGCTAACAAAACACAAAAACGGGAGAAAAATGAGAAACAAATCCCCGAGCGGTGATTTGGAGAATTTAGGAATAAATGACAACCTTGCCGGAGCAGAATGCCAAGTACCAAACTACCAACCATGAAAACGCTGAGGATGAACGCCAAAAAAAATCAGCCGAAGAAGATGCCAAAAGCCTGTTATTTAATTTGAAAGAGTTAGCGCCACATGTCGATCGTTATTAATCCCGTCACCATTACCGATAAGGCCCTGGAAGAGATCAGGGATATTCAGCTGAACAAAAAAATCCCGGAGGGGTACAGGCTCCGCGTGGGCATCAAAGGAGGCGTAGGGTGTGCGGGAGTCAACTATGTGATAGGTTTTGACGAGAAAACAGCCCACGACAATGAGTTTGATATGCGGGGGGTGAAGGTGCTCATCGATAAGCGCCACACCATGTTTTTAATGGGTGTTACACTCGATTTTTATGAAGGCGCCGATGCCCGTGGATTCCGGTTTGTCAGGCCCGAAAATCTTCCCTGATGGTTACTTTAGCCTGGTGGCACGGGCCGCCGATCGGTGGGTTTCGTTTCGCTACGGTAATGCCCGCGGCATGTACTTGTGGAAATGCAAGGTGAATTTTTTGGAGGATACGGTAGGCTATGTGCTCCAGCAGCTTTGAAGGCGTTTCCATCTCCTCCATCACGATCTTGTATACGTCCTGGTAATCGATGGTGAATTGCAGGTCGTCCGTCTCGGCAGCTTTGGGAAAGTCTACCTCCAGGGTTACGTCCACGGTAAACTCGTTGCCATTTTCGCGTTCTTCAGGGTAGTGGCCGTGGTAGGCGAAAAACGTGAGTCCTTCTAAGGTAATGACGCCCATTATTCGATCATATCAAAAAACGATCCCTCTTCTGCTGTGGTCTTTTTCACGGTGAGCTTGTTTTCCTCTTTCTTAATTTCGGCGGCTTCTACCAGGTCTATCCTTTCTTTCATCTTGTTGAAAATGGGGGTCTCTTCGTTAGAGTAGGCAAAGTCCCTGGCCGACTTGATATGTTTCTCGATATTGAAGCGGTCTTTTTTGGTTTTGAATTTCTCTACTTTGTCAAGCGTGTCGGTGGTAAAGTTTTTCAGCTCCACCAGCAGGTTTTCCTTCAGGGTCATCAGCATGTTGTAGCTTTGTTCCAGCGACCGCACCTCGTCCATCATTTCTTTCACAATCTGCTTGGCTTCTTTTTCCGAGGCTTCTATGATCGACTTGGCTTTTTCTTTCGACTCGCTGATGATGTTTTCCGATTTGAGCTTCGTTTCTTTGAGCTGCAGTTCAGCGGCTTTATTCGCCTGCTCTACCATACTGGCGCCGGTATCTTCGGCGGCTTTTAGCGTTTTGTACAGCGAATTTTCGACTTCACGAAGCTTTTTGTTTTCGTTTTCCAGCGCCTCCATCCTTATGACGAGCGATTTATTTTCGTCCATCATTTTCTCCCATTCCCTTGAGAGCGTTTGCAAAAAGGCGTCTACTTCATCCTTGTCAAAGCCCCTGAATACCTTTTCAAACGTTTTCTGTCTTATTTCAAGCGGAGTGATTTTCATGTTAACCTGACCTTAAATATTCACAATTAATTTGCTTTCACAACGCCAAATTACAAATTAATTCTTAAAAATGTTCAATTATTAATCTAATAGTTCCAAATCCCACACACTGATCGAGCGATCGTCGCTTGCTGAGATGAGGTAGCTGTTGTAGTTGCTCCAATACAGTTTATTTACAGACGACTGGTGGCCACCATGCCGGGGCTTGTCAATCACTTTCAACAATTTTCGGGCGTGGTAGTCCCATATTTTCACGGTCTTGTCCATAGAGCCGGTGGCAAAGTACCGGTAATCGTTCCGAAAGGCGATGTGGTTGATGGAAAAGGTGTGGGCAGGTATGGACTCCACCAGCTCATAGTCATCGGCTACACTCCAGAAATTGAGGTGGGCATCGCGGCCCGTACTCACCAGGTGGCTGGAGGGGTGCGGATAGCTCACAGAAAAAACCGAATTTCGGTGCCCCTGTATCTTCCGAAATACGGCGCCCTTAATCACGTCAAA
>CAYUJK010000051.1:0-3854 GCA_964444895.1 uncultured Roseivirgaceae bacterium | reverse complement strand
CTACATCGATGAAATAAATACCCTCGTGGTTTTGCCCTACTACCAGGCATTGGTGCGCGGCATAGTAGTGCAGGGCGTATACCGAAGCACTCACTTTTGCCAGCAGTTGGCCCTCATGCAGGTTTTCGAGGTCCCATTGTACTACATACCCGTCTCCGCCGGCGCTATAGAATACCGAAGGCTTATGGCCGCCTTCCAGCGAGTATATGCAGTCTCTGTGTCCGGTGTAGGAATTTATTTTTTTTACATTTATTTTCATTGAGAAGCCCCGGAAGGAATTTATTTTTATTTTTGGCGTTTAATACTTTTCCCATGCCGGCTGTAAAATTAGAGAAAATCAACAACAATTCTTTTTGGTGTTTGTGGGAAATAACGGAGTCTCTTGAGCAAATGCTGAGGAATACAGTATTGAGCCCAGAGGGAAAAGAGGAAGTAGAAAAAATACACCATCCTACCACGAAGATAGAATCGCTCGGGTCGCGGCGGTGTATCCAGGAGATTGCCAAAGAAATAGGCATGGACTACCAGGGCATCTACAAGGACGAATTTGACAAGCCACACCTGATCGACAGTAAGTATTTTATTTCCCTTTCGCATTCCTATCCGTATGCTGCCGGTATTCTTCACAAAAAATTGCCTGTGGGTATAGATATCGAAAAGCCCATCGATAAGCTGCTGAGGGTATCGCGCAGGTTTCTGAGTAATGACGAGTGGCTCTATGCCGGCGACGACCTTAAAAAGCTGTGTGTGTATTGGACCGGCAAAGAGGCCATATACAAGCTCAATGGTAAAAAAGGATTGAGCTTTAAAAACAACATCTATATTCATCCCTTTCAGCTCAAACGCAGGGATGTGATCAAATCGGAGTTGAGGATCAATGAATTATCGGCAAAAATAGCGGTAAACTATCGCTACCACGACGGCCACTACATCGCTTTTTGTTTTTAACCGCGCACAGCCGTTCTATGTATTCTTCGAGCTAATCGTTGTACGGGTGCTCGTCCGCATCGTGTATAGCCTCTAACAACTGCTTTACTTCGTCCGACTTGTAGTATTCACCAATTTTTTCGAAGGAGATCACCAGGTTTCTCAATATCCTTCTGATGATGTCGAGATGACTGCAGGGTTCGTAAAATGTGTCGGAGGTATTGATGTGTAGCTGAGCAATGTAGTTGTCGATGTCTTTGCGCGAAAAGATCAACCCTTTGTTGAAGGCGTTGATATAAAATTGCTGCTCAGCGGATTTGTAGGTGAGAATAAAGAGATTCGGCAGATTTACTCCGTACACAGGCATGCCTAACTTTTGGGCTACCAGCAGGTACACAATGCACAGAGAAATGGGGTTGCCCTTTTTGGTTTCGAGCACTACGTTGATCATAGAGTTTCCGGGGGAGTGAAAATTCTTGGTATTGGCGCCAAACTTATACCGGTTAAACAGCACATTGTTCAGTGCTTTCACCTGGTCATACGGGTGCATATCTGCCTGGAAGCTCGTCCAGCATTCGTAATAGATCTGCTCTACTTCCTTTTTGAGAAATTCCAGTTCAAGGTCGGGGTATTGATACGTGGCCGTAAGCCAGCAGCCTTCGAGCAGGTCAGGGGCTTCCTTCTCTTTCCAGGCCACCAGCTTGCCCTTGAGCAGGTCAAACTGCAGCGTATGGATCAGGTCTTCGATTCTTTTTTGAATAATCGAATTGAAATTGTTTTCCCATTCCTTTTCCAGAAAGGGGATGATCTTATTGCCTATGCTGATGATCTTCTCTTCTACATGCTGAATCACGTCGGTGTCGTCGTCGTCCAGCAGCGACACCAGTGCCTTTAGTTCTTTTTCTTCCATTTCTCCGTTTTCCATAAATTCTTCCTCATTGCCAGAAAGGCTAAAAAAGAGTTGTCTAAAGTATTCACAAAATACAAAAAAAATCAATCCTATTTTTTTCCAAATACCGATATCTGCACATACCGCTTGGGATTCTCTTTGATATCGATGAGCAGGCTGTCTAAGTGAGCGATTGAGTGGTTCAGGTTATTGTAAACACTATCGTTGTGAATGAGCTTACCGAGGGTACCTTCTTGGTTTGAAACGGCCTCCAGGTTAGTATTCACCGTCTGGAGCATGGCCCTGAGGTCATTGACGGCAGCTCCTATTTGAAGGGCATTCAGCGAATCGACGAAAGTGTCTGTTTTTTTTAGGGTAGATTCCAGGCCTTCCAGGGCTTGGGCAAGGGTTTCTGAGCCGGCCTTCAAATTGGTGAAGGTGTTGTCAAGATTGGAGCGATTGTCTACCAGCAGATTTTTCAGCTCTGCGGAGGTCGCGGAGAGGTTGTCGAGGGTGGTATTTATTTTCTGGCTGTTGCCGCCCAGGCTCTCCAGCAGGTTGTTCAGGCGCGACATCGTCACTGTCAGGTCTTCGGTTACCAGGCGTTCTCCTTCGGTTAGCAGCGCCCCGAGACCTTCGTCCACATAAGATTCCAGGGTGTCACCATCCTGGTGAAAGCTGCCGGATTCCGTGTTCAGCACCAGTTCAATGGCCTTGCTACTGGTAATAAAGTCAATATTGTAGAGCCTGGCTTTTGATCCTTTGTTGATCCTGATATCGCTGCTGATATCGATCTCTACCAGTATTTTATTGCCATTGCGCTGCAAGAACCGGGTATCGCTAACTCTGCCGGCAGGAAAGCCATTGATGATGACAGGGTTGGAGGGTTTCAGGCCGCCGATGTTGTCGTAATAAGCATAGTAGGTATTGGTAGTTGAAAAAAAATCGATTCCTTTGAGAAAATTAAATCCAAAATACAGGACTGTGATGGAAACAACAGCGAGAACGCCTACTTTAAGTTCTTTTGAAATTCGCACAGGAATAGGTTTAGTTGACTGATTCTATTTCGTTTTTATAATCCCGCAAAGCCCGGAATATGCCCGAAGCTATGTACGTTTGTCCCAGCTTATCGTTCAGGTATTTTTCTTCTTTTGAGTTGGTGATGAAGCCTGTCTCTATCAGCACACTGGGCATGGTGGTTTCATAGAGCACTACAAACCCCGCCTGCTTCACACCCCGGCTGTACCGCCCTACTCTTTCTTTAAATTGTGTCTCTACTTTGTGAGCCATATTCAGGCTGTTGGTAAGATAAGCATTTTGCGACAAAGCAAACAGAATATACGACTCCGGATCGTTGGGGTCAAACCCCTCGTATTTTTCCAGGTTGTTTTCTTCCAGCAGGATTACACTGTTTTCGCGCTTGGCAATTTCGAAATTTGTAGCCGTTTTATGAAGGCCCATTACCCAGGTTTCAGTGCCGTAGCTTTTGTCTTTGTTGGCTTCCACGGCATTGCAGTGGATAGAAATGAAAATATCTGCACCATTTTTGTTAGCAACTGCTGCACGTTCTTTTAACCCTATAAATTCGTCTTTATCGCGAGTATATATGACTTTTACATCCTTTAGGTATTCTTCAATGATCTTGCCCAACTCAAGAGCGATGGATAAGGCCACATCTTTTTCTATCGAAACGGCGCCCCTTGCACCCGTATCTTTGCCGCCATGTCCTGCATCGATGACAACCACGTCTACTTTGACGTCTTTAACCTCAACGGCAGAAAATGATCCGAAAAGAAATAGTACAGCTATAAAACCTGTCCTGATAATATTTTTCACAATATTTCGGTTGTTTTTACGCAATACGGTAATTTTACGTAAAATTGAAAATTTTTCTGTAAAACTGAAAAACGGGGTGGTGAATTTAAAATTTTTGTGTTTGTTGGGTTTTTTCCATCTGTCAGTGCCCGTTTTGTTGTTTGCACAGGAGATTCCCCCCGCTGATTCGGCTGCGGTTTCTCCGGTTTCAGCACCCTCACCT